>JAFAMK010000373.1 GCA_019233415.1 Vulcanimicrobiota bacterium | reverse complement strand
CACGCGGCTCGGCCCGAGCGAGATCGTTCGCGCGGGCATCGGCCACTCGCCCGAAGGCCGGCGCGTCTTCCCGCGCATGACCGTGCGCGAGAATCTGGAACTCGGCGCGTACACGCGCCGCGTGAAGACCGAGATCGCGGACGACCTCGAACGCGTGCTGACAATCTTCCCGCGCCTGCGCGAGCGCTTCGTGCAGAAGGCTGGCACGATGTCGGGCGGCGAGCAGCAGATGCTCGCGATCGCGCGCGCGCTCATGTCGCGCCCGCGCCTGCTGCTCCTCGACGAACCGTCGCTCGGCCTCTCGCCGAAGCTCGTCCAGACGATCTTCGACGTCATCCGCGACATCAACGCGCGCGGCACGACGATCCCCTTGATCGAGCAGAACGCGCGCCAGGCGCTCGCGGTCGCCAACCGCGGCTACGTCCTCGAACTGGGCTCGATCGCCCATGCCGGCACCGCCGCGGAACTCTCCGCCAGCGAAGCGGTCCGCGCAGCCTATCTCGGAGGAGCAGCATGAACGACGCCAGTGACAGCGGCGCCTATTCGAACTACATCACGCTGGCGGTCGTCGCGCTGGTCGTCGTGCGGTTCTTGTTCCGCGAGCTTCGCAATCGCGTCGTACGGGTGCGCACGCTCTGGATTCGCCCCGGCCTTTTTGCGGTGGCCTCGGTGCTGCTCTTCGCATTCGCGTTCAAAGTGCCGGACGTGAACATCGCGATCACGACGCTCGCCGCCATCGGCGGAGCGGTCGTCGGTATCGTCACCGGTGCACTCGTTCTGCGTTCGACGACGTTCACGCCGGCCGGACTGCGCGGCGCGGTCCGCGCGAAGGGCAACGCGACGACCGTCGCCATTTGGGTAGTTGCGATCGCGCTACGCTTCGCGGCCCGCTACGCCTTCGCCGACTTGGGCGCATCGGCGGCGGTGCAGTACGAGCTGAACGTCGGTCTCGTCGTGCTCGTCACCGCGGCGTTCATCGTCGTCGCACGCGGCTTCCACCGCGCGATCGACCGTCTCGCGCCAGAACAAGCTTAGTTCGCACGCTCCGAGGGGCGGAGCGAGAAGGCTGGCTATCAGATCGACCGAAATGGCACATTATGGTCGCGCGGGGGGAAGACCGGCTGCGGGGTCGCCTTTCGGCGCTCCATCGAATCGTCGCGCGCGCGGGGGTCGCGCTTGAGCAAAGCCGTGAGGAACTGCTCGCCGAGGCGCTGACCGCGCTCGACCTGGAATTCGGGTCGGTCATGCAGGTGCGCGAGGGGATCGCGTACCCAACCACCTTTCTCGCGCGCAGGCCCGACGCGACGCCGGTCCGCAACCCGCATCCGCTCGACGAGCTGATCGCGTCGGTCGTCGTCGCACGCGGAGCGACGTTCGCGGCGGCCGACCTCGCCGACGACGTGACGCTGCGCGATCACTTGCAGGTGCGCGAGCGCGGCGTGCGCGCGTACGTCGGCACGCCGGTCCAAGCCGGTGGCGGCGACGCGTTCGTGCTGACCATGGGCTCGACGCATCCGCGCGCGACCCCGTTTGCCGGGGAAGACCTCGCGTACGTCGAGCTGCTCGCGGCGCTGTTCGCGCAGTCGCTGCGGCACGAGATGCAGGAGCGCTCGATCGAGCGGCTCTCGCACCACGACCGGCTGACCGGATTCCCGCTGGAAAGCCGGATGCTCGAACGGCTCGGCGCGATGGTGGCGGCCGGCGAGCCGTTCTCGCTGCTCGCGCTCGACATCGACATCGCGCGCATCCTCGGCGAATACGACTACGGGCTCTCCGCGCGTGTTCTCGCCGCCGTCGCGCGCCGGTTGGAGACGGCCGTCGGGCCGCGGATGGCCGCATACCGTGGGCATGAGACCGACTTCTTCGTCGTGCTCGACGACGGCCTCGACGTCGGCACGCTCGCGAACGACGTGCGGCGCGTGCTCGCGCTGCCGTTCTCGCTCGACGGACACGAGATCGTCGTCTCGGGCGCGATCGGGATCGCGGCGAACCCACGCGCGAGCGAGCTTGCCGAAGTCACCGTTGCGCGCGCGGTGCAGGCCGTGCGCGAGGCGCGCGCCGGTTCGTGGACGACGACGCGCGTCGCGACGTTCGATGACGACGCCGGTCGTCTGCGCGCGCGGCTGCTGGGCGAGCTGCGTGGCGTCGCGGAGCGCGACGAACTCGTGCTGCACTACCAGCCGGTGCTGCGCGTGTCCGACGGTTCGGTGCGCGGTGTGGAGGCGCTGCTGCGCTGGCAGCACCCGCACCTCGGGCTGCTGCAGCCGTCCGCGTTCATCCCGCTCGCGGAAGAGAACGAGAGCGTCGTCGCCATCGGGATGTGGGTGCTGCGCCGCGCCGCGCGGCTCGCGCGCCGCCTCGCCGACGCGGGCTACGCGATCTCGGTCGCGGTCAACGTCGCGAGCGCGCAGATTCAGGATGTCGCGTTCATCGACCGGCTCCGCTTCGCGACGCGCGAGGCCGGGGTTCCGCCCTCGGCGCTGGAACTGGAGATCACCGAAACGGCTGCGCTGCGCGACATGGCCGCCGCGACGAACGTGCTTTCCGAATGCCGCGAGCTGGGCGTGCGCGTCGCGCTCGACGACTTCGGAACGGCGTACGCGTCGCTCGCGTATCTGCGCGACCTGCCGTCCGACATCGTCAAAATCGACCGCTCGTTCGTCGGCGCGCTTCCCGACGATCCGCGCGCTGCGGCGATCGCCAGCGCGACGATCGTCCTCGCGCGCCGGCTCGGCCGCGTCGTGCAAGCCGAAGGCGTCGAGACCGCCGAGCAACTCGCCTGGCTCGTCGACGAGGGCTGCGATCTCGTGCAAGGCTACTATCTGGGCGTGCCGATGGACGAGGAGAAACTCCTCGCCCATCTGGCAATCCCGTGGAACCCGCTCGTCCGCCGCTGACTACGCCATCCGCGCGAAGTCAGCGATCAGTGCGGGTGCCGCCGTGTCGAAGCCGACGACGTCGAGCATGCCGGCGTCGTTCGGGTCGGCAATCGTGAAGCCGTTCGAGGTCATGCCGACCACGACGAGCTTTGCCGGGATTCCCGACTGCTCACGGTAGCGCCGCAGCGCCTCGTCGGCGTGGACCGTTCCGGCCCACGTCTCGGAGTCCGTGAATACGATGAAGAGATCGACCGCGAGCCGCTTCTCGATCGCGTAGAGCATCGGGAGGGCGCAGTCCGTTCCCATGAACGGTAGCGCCTCCGTGCGCTCCACCACCGAGGCGACGCTCTCGTCCTTGCCGATCGCGAAGGGCACGAAGCCCTCCGAGAACGCCATGACGTGCACGTCCTTTTCCGTGCGCACGGCGGTCAGCGCCATCGCTGCCGCGCCGACGCGCGGGGTGAGCCCCGGCACGCCGGCGATCGCGCCGCACGACATCGAGCCCGACACGTCGAGCCCGATGAGCGTGCGCGCGCCCGTCGGCTCGACGTTCTCGAACGCGAGCGCGAACGCCGCGTCGAGCGCGTCGACGACCGCCGAAACCGGCGTCCACTGACCGGTGCCGCGCGCGCCGCGACCCGCCTTGTAGGTCGTCAGCGCCGCCAGCACGGCGATCGGGTGGATGCGCGCCTTGCGGAGCGCCTCGCGATCCGTGATCCGCGCGACGATCGAATCGGTGTACTCGCCCTTGGGCGTGAGCACACCGACGCGCGTGAGCGTCGCGAGGTTGCGGATCAGCGCGGTCATCGGCAGCGTTGGGAGCAGCGCCTCCCACACACGCGGCTCCTTGAGCCACGCGCTCGGAAGCGCCTCGCGCGGGAGACCGCTGGTGCGGACGATTTCTGCGCAGGTCAGCGCGTCGGCGTCGGCCGCAGCCTTCGCCGTCGCGTGCGCGCGCAGAAGCGCCAGCGCCGCGTGCTCGTCGCCCGGAACGTCGCCCTTGACGATCCAGGCGTAGAGCGCCGCGCGCTCCGCGTCCGCCGCGAGAGGGTGCGCGAGACGGAACACGTCGCGGTGCGTGAAGCCCTCGCGATTCTGGTACTTGAGCACCTGGTACGCGAGCTCGCGCACCGGCTTGGCCTCGTACCAGCCGCGCAGACCCTTGCGCAGGCCGCGCCCCCAGCCGCGGAACTGCTCGATGTACGAGCAGAACGTGAGCAGGTGCGAGCCCGTGCGGCAGACGCGGCGCAGTCCCTCGGTCAGCGCGTAGCGGCGCGTCTCCTCGTCGCCGAACCCGGCGCACGCGGCAAGCGCGAAGATCGCCGGCTGCACCCTCGGTGCGCGCCCGCCCTCCGACAGAGCGACGACGCGCGCGACGACGCGCTTGCCGTCCTCGCGAATCGCCGCGACGAGGTTGACCGCGTTCTCCTGGGTGAGCCGCTTCTCGGTCGCGTAGTACGTGCCGCCCTCCGATCCGAGGATCAGAAAGCGGTCGACGCGCGCCCACCGGTCGAGTTCGTAGACGAATCCGCGCGCGTCGTTGCGCACCTGCGCACGACCCGGCTGACGCTGCGTCTGCAGCGTTCCCGAGGTCCGGCCCTGGAAGATCCGGGCGAGCATGTTCATCGGCGTGTTCCTCCGTGATGATGATGAGTGCGAGCGGCGAAGCTCGCGGGCAAATGGTGTCCGAGGGATGGGACGAGCCCGGTGCGCGCTTGCG
>JAFAMK010000370.1 GCA_019233415.1 Vulcanimicrobiota bacterium | reverse complement strand
CGGCCTTCCTGCGGGCGCCCGCGCTTGACGAGGACCTCCTCGCACGGGACGCCACGCAGCACAGCAAGCCGGCGCGCCAGCGCGGCGCTCTGGTCGAACCCGCGTTCGGCCGCGCGCCCGCGCGTCGTCGGCAGCGGGACGAGCGCGCCCAGCAGCGGCGGCGCGCGTTGCGCGAGCAGCGCGGCGAACGTGTAGAGGTGATCGCGCTCGCCGCGCTTCATGGCGACGACCGCGGCGCGCAGCGCGCCGTCGTACGGGCCGAGCGCGAACGCCGGCACACCGTCGACCGCGAAGCGGATCGCCGCCGACGGCGGGGGCGCGCACGCGGCGCACAGCGCGGGGCCGGGCGCGTCGCACGCGACGCACGCGGAAGGAAAGAGCCAGCGGCGCAATAGTTCGACCACGCCTGTCTATCACGCGCAACGTGCTCGGCGGCAAGGGGTCGCGCGAGTGAGGTATTGCCAACGACAGCCGTTGTCGTGAATGATCGGCGGCGTGATGTGGCTGGAACCATTCCCGACCGGCGATGACGACGAAGGGCCGCCGTGCGACGAGTGCGGCCACCGCGAGGCGCTGCACGACGACCTCGGCTGCACGCAGTCGACCTCGCCGCGTTTCGAAAGCCGTCCGCAGTCGTGTCCGTGTCTGCGCACCCGGAGCGAGCTGCGCGCTCGCAACCCGGAGGCGGAGAACGACTGACGCGCCTGCGGCGCCGCCGGCCGTCGTCACGCCGTTCCCGCGAACCCGCTCCCGCTCACACCGGAGCAGGCTCGCCGCACCCCGGGACCGGCGTGACGGCGGTCATGTGGTATTGACAGCGGGTGCATGAAGATGCGATCAACGCCGAGGTGCGGACGGGTCGCTTCGTCATCACGTGTGCGGAACCAGGAGAATTTCGTGCGTATCAGATCAGGAGTCGCGGGGATGCTCGCGGCGGCGCTCGTGTCGCTCGCGCTGTCGGCGTGCAGCGGTGACCCTCGCGGCGGCGGCGCGGCCGTTCCCGCGGCGCAGGCCAGGACGGCCGCGGACGACTGCAACATCTATCAAGCCCACGGACGCCACACGGAATACTGCCAGACGACCGGCGGCGGCGGTGTTCCCGGCGACGGCGGAGGTGCGTCGGGCGGCGGCAGCGTGTCGTGCATCGCGGCGGGGACGTGCTCGAAGACGCCGTGCAGCGACGACCCGACGCAGCCGCAGTGCCAGGTCGCGCTGAAGCAGTGGCAGCGGGGACAAACCTGCTACGACGCGTTCGCCGGGATCGGCGACAACATCCCGATGAACACGACCGACACGGGTCACGAGGTCGCGAACATCGACAAGATCGCGCTGGTCAACGGCAGCTCCGTCGGCCCCTACGGCTACGTCTACAAGGACAACAACGGCCAGATGTACCTTCAGGAATCTCCGTCGTACAACGGCAACTTCTGGGTCAACCTCGTCGGCGTCGTGCCGGTGATCGGCGAGCTGGTGAAGATGGTCAACGAGAACGGCAGCAAGAACACGACGGAGCCGATCACCGAGGACGACCTCCAGAAAATCAAAGCCGCCGTCAGCGGCCAACAGCCCGGCATGTCGGCCAGCGTGACCGGATGTTTCAAGAACGCCCCCACCACCGTGGCCATCACGTGACGATCCCGCTCCGCAAAGCGCTCTTCGCTCTGCTCGTGTGCATGCTGCCGGCAACGGCAAATGCCGCGCCGTGGTGCGACGGCTCTCCGGCGCACATCCAGGAGAACATGCCGTTCAACACGACCGACGACGGGCATTCGATCGTTTCGGCCGCGTCGGTGACGGTCGACGGTGTGCGCGTCGGCTGGCTCTTCGGCGACCGCGACGGAAGCCGATGGCTCCTCCGCGCGAGCGAAAACACCATCCCGACGGCGCGCCTCCGCTGGTTCGAACACACCTTCGGCGCCGATCCCGCTCCGGCCGTCACCTTCCGCGGTTTCGCCGGGCCGATCGTTCACCCGATCGATCTCCCCGCGTTTTCCGGCCATCGCGTAACGATCCACGGCTGCATCTAGCCGCGTGCGATGATCTACGATCGAGGTGTGGCGGCTCCGGCCGTCACACCTCGTCGCATTTATGCAGGGCTGGGTTCGTTCGCGACGATCGCACCGTCGAGAATCGATCCGTCTTCGACGACGTAGCGTTCGCCGACGATCGTGTCGCGCACGGTCGTGTTTGCGCCGATCGTCGAGCCGTTCCAGACGATCGCGCGTTCGAGGCTGGCGCCGTTGCCGATGCGGACGCGGTCGCCGATCACGCTCGGTCCGACGATGTGGACGTTTTCGCCGACCTCCGCGCCGTCGCCGATGCGGATCGGGCCTTCGAGGCGTGCGGTCGGGCTGACTGTCGCGGTGGAGGGAACGCCGGTTGCTCGCGCGCCGGGGACGCGGACGGCGCCGGTCAGCATGTCGTCGGTTGCACGGCGGTATTCGTCGGGGGTGCCGACGTCGCGCCAGTATGCGCCTTTGAGGTTCACGCCGTAGAAGGGCAGGCCGTCGGCGAGGAGTTCCGGGAACACTTGCTTGCCGAAGTCGTAGAACGTGTTCGCGGGAATGCGGTCGAAGATCGCCGGCTCGAAGACGTAGATGCCGGTGTTTGCGAGCTTCGAGCGCTCCGTGCCCTTCGCGGGTTTTTCTTGGAAGCCGGTGATGCGGCCGGTTTCATCGAGCAGGACGACGCCGTACTGATCGACCTCGTCGACTTCCAGCAGGCCGATCGTCGCGAGCGCGCCGCGCTGCTTGTGGAAGCGGACGAGTGACGCCAGGTCCGCGTTCGTCAGGTCGTCGCAGCCGACGACGACGAACGTTTGGTCGAACCAGCCCTCCATCTGCTTGAGGCCGCCGGCGCTTCCGGTCAGTTGCGGTTCGCGCAAGTAGTGCAGCTTCACGCCGTAGCGGGTGCCGTCGCCGAACGTCTCTTCGACCTGATCGGCGAGATAGAACACGTTGATCGCGACCTCGTCGTACCCGTGCGACGAAAGCCAGCGCATCACGTGGCCGCTGATCGGCTCGCCCGCAACCGGGATGATCGGCTTCGGGACTTGCTTCGTGAGCGGGTAGAGCCGCGTGCTCATACCGCCCGCGAGGATCATCGCGCGCATCTCGTTACCGGCTCTTCCCCTCTTTGCGGCTCGTCAACGCCTCGCCGAGCGCGGCGAGCGCGAAACGCGGGAGCGCGAGCTGGCGACGCCAGCGCCGCGGTTCTTTCCCCAGGCGATAGGCCCACTCCAGCCCGACGCGCTGAAACAGCCGCGGCGCGCGCGCGACGTTGCCGGCGTAAATGTCGAACGACCCGCCGATGCCGATTCCCACACCGCATCCCGTCTCGCGCAGGTGGTTTGCAAGCCAGAACTCCTGTTTGGGGGAGCCGAGGCCGGCCAGCAGCACGTTCGCCCCACTCGCTCGCACGGCCGCCACGACCGCTGCGTCGTCGTCCGGACGAAAGTAGCCGTCACGCGCGCCGACGATGATTGCGCCCGGATGCGCGCGCCGCAACGCGTCGGCCGCGCGCTGTGCGGTGTCACCACCGCCGCCCATCAGGTACAACCGAATGTCGCCGAGCGAGGCCGAGCGAGCCGCGAGCGCGTCGACCAGCGCGACGCCCGTGACGCGCTCGCGCAGCGGTCCCCGACGCAGTTTCGAATCCAGCAACAGCCCGATCGTATCGCACGTCACGAGCGCCGCGCCGTTCACGACGCGGCGAAACGCAACGTCGCGCTGCGCCGCCATCACCATCTCGACGCCAAGCGTCACGACGAGATTTGCCCCGCCACCATTCGCGAGCGCTGCGATCCGCGAGACCGCCTCGTCGCGACTGACCGCATCGATCCGGCACCCCAGAATCTCGATCGCGCCGCCTTGGGGTGCCGCCATTACTCCCGTCATCCTGAGCTTGTCGAAGGGGCTACGGCCGGTACGGTGCGATCAGCGGTTCGAGCGTTGCCGCGAGCGCGTCGGGCATCGCGCCGAGCGGCGAGCGGCACGGGCCGACCGCGAAACCGTAACGGCCCATCGCCCATTTGACCGGGATCGGGTTCGTCGTTGCGAAGAGCGCGGCGATCAGCGGCGAGAGGTCACGGTGGATGCGGGCCGCCGTGTCGACGTCGCCGGCGTCGAACGCGTCGGCCATCGCGCGCAGCTCGCGCCCGGCCAGGTGCCCGGCGACCGAGATCAGGCCGTACCCGCCGATCGACAGCGACGGCAGGTAGATGTAGTCGTCGCCGCACCAGAACGTCACGTCCTCGCGCACGCGGTCGCGCAGGATCGCGGTGAATTGGTTGACGTCGCCGCTCGACTCTTTGATGCCGGCGATGTTCGCGTGGCGGCGCGTCAGCTCGAGGAACGTCGCCGGCAGCATGTTCGCCGCGGTGCGACCGGGGATGTTGTAGACGACGATCGGGAGCGACGTCGCCTCGGCGATCGCACCGAAGTGCGTCAGCATGCCGTCCTGCGTCGGCTTCACGTAGGCCGGGACCGTCGCGAGGATCGCGTCGACGCCGGTCGCCTCGGCGCGCTTCGTCAGGTCGACCGAATGGCGCGTGTTGTTGCCGCCGGTTCCGGCGATCACCGTCGCGCCGTCGCCGAGGCCGCGCTTGATCTCCGCGAACAGCTCCAGCTTCTCGCCGTCGTCGAGCGCGCTGCCCTCGCCGGTCGAACCGGCGACGACGACGCCGTCGTTTCCGCGTTCGACGAGATACTTCGCGATGCGGACCGCTTCGGGGACGTTCACCGAACCGTCGGCGGCGAACGGCGTGATCGTCGCGGTCAGGATGCGGCCGAGCGACTTCATCGTGCAACGGCTCCGCGGCCGAGCCGGAACGCGTCGTGCAGCGCCTGCTCCGCGGTCTGCGCCTGGTCGGCCGAGACGAGGATCGAGATCGTGATGTTCGAGTCGGTCGAG
>JAFAMK010000190.1 GCA_019233415.1 Vulcanimicrobiota bacterium | reverse complement strand
CGGTGCGCTCCCGTTATTTCGTGGAGGGGCGCATGTCAGAGAGTATCTTCGAGAAGGTCGGTAACTTTGCGGGCGATGCGGCGGTCGATACTGCCGCCGACGGCGTGATCAACGACGTCATCGATGGTGTCGCGAGCCACGTGCCGGGCGGCGGCGCGGTCGATGCGATGCTGAAGACCGGCGTCGACCTCGCGGCCAACAATGCGATCAATGCCGAGATCGGCAGGGTCGAGGGGATGTTCGGCGGACACCAGGACGCCGCGCAGAGCGATACGTCGAGTGACGGCGGTTCCAGCGACGGCTCGTCGAGCGACGACCAGAGCTGACGCGGCTGCGGTTCGGCCGCTGTAGATGAAGCCCGCAGGGGAGCGCTCCCCGGCAGGCTTCATGCTTTCCTCAGCTTTTCGTGGGGTGCTTGGGCCGGGGAGCGTGAAACTTCGTTCCCGCTTGGACGTATGCGGGGGCAAGGCTTCACCGCCTTTCCTCCGAATTCTTACGGACGTTTTCTCGACCTTAGGAGGTTGCTCCATGTCGGTTCGGCCCTTCGTCGCCGCGCTCGTTTGCTGTTTCCTCGGGTCCGCCGGCCTGGCATCGGCTGCCGCGCCCGCGCCTGCACCGTCACCTTCCGGCGCGCCAGCTGCGGCGGCGCCCGCCGCGAAGCCGCCGGGCCCCGGCGACATTCCGGCCTACGACACGTTCGTCAAGGACGCGGTTGTGCAGGACGGGCTGTTCCAACTGATCCGCAAGGACGGGAAAGTCTACATGCGGCTCGGCGCCGACCAGCTCGACAAGGACTACCTGCAAACCACGGTCCCGAAGAACGGGCTGGGCGGCTACGGGGTCCTTGCCGGCGACGTCTTCGAGCAGACGGCGCGGATCATTCGTTTCGAGCGCGTCGGCAAGAACGTCGTGATGCTCTGGCCGCACACGCGGTTCGTCGCCGACCCGAACACGCCGCTCGCCGACGCCGTGCGCGCCTCGACCGCCGACTCGGTGATGGGGATCGCAGGGATCGCTGCCGAGAAGAAGGACGACAAGTCGATCGTCATCGAGCTGTCGGCGCTGCTCGGCGACGTCATGGACTTCGCGAACTACCTCAGCGAGGCGACGAAGGACCCGATGAATCCGCTCGGCGGGTATCACCTCGATCCGCAGCGCACGTACTTCGGCGTCTCGAAGGCGTTCCCGAAGAACGTCATCGTCGAAGCCGACCAGACCTTCGCCTCGCTCAAGCCGAGCGTCGTCGACACGGTCGTCGACCCGCGCTCGATCCAGATGCACGTCGCCTACAACTTCGCGCAGCTGCCCGATGCCGACGGCTTCATGCCGCGCTTGGCCGACTCGCGCGTCGGTTACTTCGATGACGCGCACATCGCGTTCGACCATGTCGAGCGGATGGACAACACGCAGCACTTCATCATGCGCTGGAATCTCAAGCCGAGCGATCCGTCGAAACGCGTCTCACCGGCGCTCCACCCGATCGTCTACACACTCTCGAACACGATCCCGATGGAGTACCGCGATCCGATTCGCCGCGCGGTTCTCGCCTGGAACGCACCGTTCGAGCGCATCGGAATCTCGAACGCGGTCGAGGTCCAGGACGAGCCGAAGGATCCCGACTACGATCCCGAGGACATTCGCTACAACGTCATTCGGTGGTTGACCGAGTCGAACAGCGGCGGCTTCGCCGAAGCGCAGCTGACGTGGGACCCGCGCACCGGGCAGGTCTTCCGTGCCGGTGTCCTGATCGACGCCGACCTCGTGCGCTTCGGTGCGATCCAGTACCACCTCTTCGGGATCGATGCCGCCGGCGACGAGGACACCGACCACAGTGAGCGGATGACCGCGATGAGCCGCCTGGCGCACAACGACGGGCCGGGTGCGCACGCGCAGCTGATGTACGCGGCGGTGACACAGGCGCTGATGGACGGTGGCAGCAGCGCCGACATCGCCCGCCGCACCTCGCAGGACTTTCTCCACGCCGTCGTTCTGCACGAGGTCGGCCACGACTTCGGTCTCGCACACAACTTCATCGGCCATATGGCGTACTCGCCGGCGCAGATTCGCGACAAGTCGTTCACGATGCGCAACGGGATCGCGTCGTCGGTGATGGAGTACAACCCCGCGAACGTCTGGCCGAAGGGCGTCAGCACCGGCACGATCGAGCAGACCGTGCTCGGGCCGTACGACTACCACGTCATCCAGTGGGGCTATCAGCCGGTCCCCGGCGCGAAGAGCCCGTACGACGAGGTCGCGACGCTCTCGCGCTGGGCCTCGAACTGGACCGATCCGCGCTATCGCTTCGCCAGCGACGAGGACGTCGCGTGGCAGACCGGCCACGCGATCGACCCGCGCGTTCACCAGTTCCTGCTGACGAACGACGCACTCGGGTGGTGCGGGACGCAGCTAGGACTCGTCGAGAATCTGCTGCCGAAGCTCGATCAGCGCTTCCCCGCGGTGGAGCACCCGTACGACGAAGAGCGCGTCGCGTTCGGCGCGCTCGCCGGTCAGTACGCGAAGTGCACGACCGACGCCGCGCACTGGATCGGCGGCGAGTACCTCTCGCGCTCACGCCGTGGTGATCCGAATGCCGAGCCGCCGCTCACCCCGGTGCCGCGCGGTGAAGAGAAGCGCGCCTACGCGCTCATCGACCGCTACGTGTTCTCGAACGACGCGTTCCGCTTCGATCCGCGCACGCTGCGCCGGCTCGTCTACTCCGAGTACAACACGTTCTCGAACTTCGGTTACAGCCCCGCGCAGCGGCACGATCTCTCGGTCGCGGACATGGCCGGCCGCGTCCAACTTCGCGCGCTGTCGTACATGTACGCGCCCACCGTACTCGCGCGCCTCGCGGACCTGCCGACGAAGGCGAAGCCCGGCGAGACGATGACGCTCGCGGACCTCTTCGCGTGGTCGCAAACGTCGATCTACGGCGACATTGCGAACGGCCGCGTCGCGCAAGCGACGCAGGTCCACCGTAACCTGCAGCGCCGCTACGCGACGATGCTGCGCGCGCTCGCGCTAACGCCCCCGCCCGGCACGCCGTACGATGCGCAGGCGCTCGCGCACTACGAGTTGGTCACCCTCGACCGCGACCTCACGCACGCCGAGTCCCGCTCGGGCCTCGACCTCCAAACCCGCGCGCATCTGAGCGCCCTCCACGACGACGTGACGCGCACCCTGAAGGCCCAACGCGTCATCGGAACCTAACACCTGGTGGTGTCCCGAATCACGGGACCGGCGTGCCCGCACTGCGGGTGCGCCGATCCCAAGCCGCGCGCGTTCGAACCGTGCAGCCGGTGCGGTCGCATCGTCGATCCGTGGCTCCCGAAAGAATCTTACGAGCCGCTCCCGCCGGCGTGGTTTGAATTCCGTTCGACTAATCTGTGGCATGTGATTCTCGAAGTGTTGCTATTCATCGTTTTCGTCGGCGTGTTTCTGTAAGCACGCATCTTCTTTCGTTCGAACGCATACGGCGCGGAAAGATTGTGCGTTTGTAAACCTTTCGTGCGTTGCGGCCGTAACAAGAAGTATGGAGCGCACGACGGTACGGCGGGGCGGCGCGGCGCGTGTTGCGCTGATCGCGCACGACGCTCGCAAGGCCGACATGGTGGAGTGGGCGACGTTCAACCGCGGGACGCTCGCGGGGTGCCGTCTGGTCGCGACCGGGACGACCGGGTCGATGGTCGCCGCCGCGACGGGGCTGCCGATCGAGCTGCTCCTGTCCGGGCCGCTGGGCGGCGACGCGCAGGTCGGCAACATGGTCGTCGACGGCAAGCTCGACCTGATCGTTTTCTTCTGGGACCCGCTGACCTCGCAGCCGCACGACGTCGACGTGAAGGCGCTGCTGCGGCTTGCGGTCCTCTACAACGTCCCGATCGCCTGCAACCGCTCGACGGCGGACTTCATGATCTCCTCGCCGCTCTTCCACGACGGCGAGCACTTCGGCCAGCTCCTCTCCGAGCGCAAGCCAGCCGAAGCCGCGCCGCGCTAGCATAGCGGAACCCAGGGTTCCGAGGCGGCGACGGTTCGAGCGGCGGCTGCGTTCACGATAGCGATGGCCGCCGTTCACGCTCGCCGCATGGCGCTCGTTGCCCTCGTGCCGCTCCTCGGGGTCGCGAACGCGCCGCCCGACACGCGTCCGCCCTGCGTGCGCGCGACCGTCGCGATGGTCGACGACGTCGACAGCGCGCACGCGCGCCCCGGTGACTCGTTCCGCATTCGCACGGTCGAGCCGGTGACCGCCGCCGACGGGTCGACGATCCCGGCGGAAACCGCCGGTTTCGGCGTCGTCGCGATCGCGCACCACGCCGACCGGGGCGGACGCGGCGGCTACGTCGTCATCGAGACGCGCTACATCACGCTCGCGAACGGCACGCACGTTCCGGTGACGATCGACTGGGCGAGCGCGGCGCGCGCAACCGCGACCGGGTCGTCGCAGAACATCCCGGGGATCGTCGGTGCGGTGCCGCTCGTCGGCTACGTGCTCGGCCCGTACGGCTTCCTCCACCACGGCAAAGACATCATCATCCCGCACGACGCGCGCATCCCCGTCATTCTCGGCGACGACGTCGCCTCCGGCGCCTGCAGGGTCGTGCCGCTCCCGACGACGCCCACGGTCTCCGGGATTCCGACGGCGACGCCGCAGCCGGCCGGATCGCCGCCGCCCTAGAGGCGCACGCTGTAGACGAGATTGCGTTCGACCATCTCGTCGATCACGACGGTCGGCTTCTGGGCGAGCAGCACGCGTTCGTCGAACTGCGGGTCCGTCGGCTGCGGTACGCGCAGGAACAGCGACCGCCGGAACGACTCGGCGAGAAAGCGGTGCAGCTGTTCGGTGAACGAGTCGCCGAAGACGACCACGCTCGGGAGCGCCGGATCGTCGCGCTCGCTGGCGGTCGGAACGAACGTCGTGTACGCCGGGTCGCCGGGTGGTGGGTCAGGCGGCGCAATGTCGCGCGCGCGGCGCGGGAAGTCGTAGCGCAGCCAACGGTTGCCCACGTTCGCCGAAACGCCGGCGAGCCGCAGGAGGTCGCCGCCTGCGATCACGACGTGCGCGTCGATCGTCTCGGGGCGGATCGTATCGTGCACACCGCTGCTCGTCAGTACCTCCACGAGCGTGCGGTACGCGGCGTACGCGCCCGCGTCGTTCCAGTGTGTGTCACCGTACGAGTACAGCATTCCGCGTTCGGTCTGCGGGTTGGCGCGCGCGAGGTCACGCAGGCGCGCGCGCACGTCGACCGACGCGACGTGCCGTGCCGCGAGCATTGCGTAGAGCCGGTCCGCTGGTGTCGGCGTCACCGGCGTGATCCCTGGCGGCAACTCGTCGGGGTAGACGGTGCTCTTGTTCGGCGCCAGTACGAAGACGTAGCGGATGCCGTGCCGCGCGCACCACGAGCTGCGCGCGGCGTAGCGGTCGGCGACGCGCGCTAAGTCCGCGTCGCTCGGGTGAAAACGGCCGGTCAGCTCGTCGAATTCGTCGGCGGCGAGAAAGAGCCAGCCGTCGCGCCCGGGCATGACGAGGCTCGATCCGACGTCGTGCAGCCAGTCGTACTTCGCATGGTCGTAGCTTTCGATCAACTGCGTGCGCAGCGGGAACGCGTCGGCGATCTCGCGCTCGGCGTCGCGTTCCCATCCGCCGGTCGCGAGCGCGCCTGAAGTTGGCGGCGGCGCAACGAACGGCCGCCGCGCTTCGCGACTCCCGATGAACGCCGTGTCGGACCGTGCGTACCCGGCGAGCGCGAGCATGCCGGGTACGAGCAGCATCGCTACGAACACGACCGTGACGATGAGATCACCCTGCGAGCGCGTTGTGCGGTCGTCCATCAGAACCGAAAGTAGACGAACGGGTTGTATGTGCCCGCCGCGAGCTTCGCCGTCGAAGCGACGAAGATCAGCGCGAGTCCTGCCGGTACCGCCGCCACGCCGAACGCGACGCGTGCCCAGCGCGTGCCCTCGTCGCGCAACACCGCCTCGACGCGCCGCGCGACGAGCGGCGTCGCGAGGACGCATCCGATCGCGAACACCAGCAGCGTCTCATGGTCGACGACGCCGCGCAGTCCGAGCGTCGTCGCCGGTCCCTGATGAACGAGCGTACGCAGGTACGCGAGCGCATACCCGAACGAGTCGGCGCGGAAGAACACCCAGCCCAGCATCACGACCGCCATCACGTACACGTGCCGCACGATCGGCGTCGCCGTGACGCGGCGCAGCACGCCGGTGCGTTCGAGCACGAGAAACAAGCCGTGCAGCATTCCCCACAGCACGAACGTCCACTTCGCCCCGTGCCAAAGCCCGCAAAGGAAGAACACGACCACGAGGTTCAGGTACACGTGCCATGGTGCAACGCGACTACCGCCGAGCGGAACGTACAGGTAGTCGCGAAACCAGCGCGAGAGCGAGATGTGCCAGCGCTGCCAGAACTCACGAATCGACCCCGCGACGTACGGAAAGTCGAAGTTCTCCAGGAACCGGAAGCCGAACATCCGCGCCATCCCGATCGCCATGTCGGAGTAGCCCGAGAAGTCGAAGTAAATCTGCAGCGTGTACGCGGCAAGCGCGAACCACGCGAGCGCGGTCGAGACGTTCGCCGGATCGGTCGAGAAGACGCGGTCGACGGATACACCCAGCGTGTTCGCGATCAATACCTTCTTCCCGAGCCCGACGACGAACCGCCGCGCACCGAACGCGAAGTCGCCGAGTGTCACCGTTCGTCGCGCGAGCTGCGCGGCGACATCCTTGTACCGGATGATCGGCCCGGCGATCAACTGCGGAAAGAACACGAAGTACAGTACGACTTCCAGCGGATTCGTCCGCGCCGGCGACGTCCGCCGGTACACGTCGACGACGTACGAGATCGCGTGGAACGTGAAGAACGAAATCCCCAGCGGCAGGTAGACCTGCGACAGCGCAACGTCGCGCCCGATCCGCGCCCCGGTGATGAACGTCAGATTGTCCGCAAGGAACCCCGCGTACTTGAACCAGACCAGCACACCGAGGTCGACCGCAACCGCGACTGCGAGGACGAGCCGGCGCGCCCGTGTCGCCTCGCCGGGCAGCCGCCACAGCACGAGCGCGAAGCCATAGTTCACGAGTGCCGAGCCCAGCACGAGCGCGACGAACCGCCCCTCGCCCCACGCATAGAACGCCAGGCTGAGCGCGACCAGGGCGAGGTTCTTCAGCCACGCACCGGGCACCGCGACGTACAGCGCGAGCGCGAGGGGCAGGAACCCGAAGAGGAAGACCTCGCTCGAGAAGACCACCGCCGCGCCGCTTTGGTGGGACGCGGTGACGCCCCTCCGGAATCAGCCCGCCGTGAACCCCTGGCCGCTCTCGATCGCCTTCCCGCTCACGCTCGCCGGCGCGGTCGCGCTGATGCTCGCATTCGATGCCGTCTCGGCGCTCTTCGCGCGGCGGACAGGCTTCCCGTACCGGAATCTCTGGCCGTTCCAGTTCCTATGCTACGTCGTCATCGGCTTCATCGCGATGCTGACGCTCCTCGACCTGCGCCTAGTCGAGGCCGTCGGCGCGATCACTGGTTTCATCGAAGCAACGGCGGGGTGGACAATCACCTGGCGCATCGGCCCAGGCCGCGTCCCCGACGCAACCCCCTCACGCATCGCCATCACGATCGCCGCAATGACCGCCTTCGCCTTCGGCCTCGCCATCATCGGGGCAATCCTGTTCAACTTCACCGCGGGACTTCTCGCGCGCTCGGCGATGCACTGAACAAAGAACGCAGCGCAAATATGTGTTGTGTCATCTAGATTGACACAGCGCGCGCTCGATGCTATGCTGTGCGTGTGATCCCCCCTGTTACCTAGGCGACAGGGTTGCAAGGCCGCCGTTTCGGCGGCTTTGGTCTTTCAACGGGTGTGCATCGTGTCGCGAACGGCTCTCTACGTCGACGGATTCAATCTCTACTACGGCGTGTTCGGGAAAGCACGCGCGTCGGCGTCAGCGAGCTACAAGTGGCTCGACGTCGCGGCTGTCGCGGCCCACGTTTGGCCGGCGCTCGCACCGATTGGACGGACCCGGTACTTCACCGCAGCGGTGAAGGCGAACCAACGTGACTTCCAAACCGTCGTCCGACAGCGCGCCTACCTCCGCGCGCTTCGCGCGGTGGGTGTCGACGTGCACCTCGGGACGTTCAAGCTGCGGCGCAAGAACGTCCGCCTCGACGGCCTTCCGGCTCCGTCGGCGTCGAGCGTGCAGAACGTCGTGCTGTCAGCCGAGGCGCAGATCGGCAAGTACGACGAGAAAGGTTCCGACGTCAATCTTGCCACGTATCTGATCCGTGACGCCGCGAAGAACGAGTACTCCGCGGCGATCGTGATCTCGAACGACTCGGACCTCGTCGAACCGATCCGCGTCGCACGATCCGACTTCGGCGTTGCGGTATACGTGATCAATCCGCAAAAACGAGCTGTTGCCGAACTATCGCAGGCAGCGAACGGCTCGCGAGACGTCACGCTCGCCACGCTCGCGGCCTGTCAACTTCCTCCGCGGCTCACGGATGCCGCGGGTACGGTTGTGAAGCCACCTGAGTGGTGACTACTTCACCGTGACGGTGCCCTTCATGTAGGGGTGGTAGGCGCAGATGTACGGGTA
>JAFAMK010000210.1 GCA_019233415.1 Vulcanimicrobiota bacterium | reverse complement strand
GCCGGACGCCGCGATGGGGCTTCCCGCCGGGCGCTACTTCGTTTCGCGGTGGGCGCGGTGGCAGCGGCACCAGCGGCAGTATTTGCTAAGCTCGAGACGGTCGCTGGTCTTCTGCCGGTTTTTGAACGTGTTGTAGTTTCGGCGCTTGCACTCGGTGCAGGCCATCGTCACCATCACACGGTTTTCTTTTTTCGCCATCGTTCAGTGTTCTCGGAGAGTGGGAGCCGGGACGCCGGAAAACATGAAGAAAACGGACGCGGGGTCCGTTCCGAGGACCAAGTGTAGCACAGCCCCGTGCCTGTGTAAACCGAGAGCGCACGGCGCCCTAGGCCAAGGGCTGGCTCGCTCCTATGACCCTACGAGCAAAACAGGCGCCCGAGGGCTTAGTCGCCTCTGCCCGCCTCGGTTCAGAGCCCCCACTAAACGTCGACCAACGGGGCCATGATTGCGGTTTGGTCTTCGGCGTGGAAGCCGCCGATCGTGGCGACCGAGAAGTAGGCGGTGACGTCGTCGCGCTGGAGGATCTCGCCGAGGCCTTCGAGGGCGATGTCGTCCTCGATGCGCCAGAGCATGACGACGCTGCGCTCGATCCCGCGGGTCGTGTGCATCTCGGTGATCTGCGACCAGAGCGGCCCGCTCTCGTCGTCGGCGAACGACTCGGCGAGTTGGGCGAAGCGGTCTTCGACCCAGCGGCCGCGCTCCTGGATGGTGAGTCCCCGCCAGGCGGGGGTCGGCGTGAGCTGGACGATGACGTAGATCGGTGTCGTCGTAATGGCTTGGGCTTCCTTATACTGCGACTAAGGGGGACTCGACGACGCGGTTGCGGCCGGCATTTTTCGCGCGGTAGAGGGCGCGGTCGGCGCGTTCGACGATGTCGCTCGTGCCGTCTGCCGGGCGAGCGTACGCGACGCCGACCGAGACGGTCACCGGTTTGCCGTCGGCGTACGCAAGCCCGCCCGCCTCGATCGCCCCGCGCAAGCGCTCGGCGATATGCATCGTGCGTTCGCGCGACGCGTCGCGGAGCAGCACGAGGAACTCTTCGCCGCCGAACCGGCCGGCGACGTCGACGCCGCGGATGTTCTCGGCGATGATCCGGCCGATCTGCGCGAGGACGCGGTCGCCCGTCTGGTGGCCGAGCAGGTCGTTGATCGACTTGAAGTGGTCGACGTCGAGCAGCAGCACCGCATAGCGGCCGCCGTCGCGGACGTACGTCATGGCGTCCTCGAAGGCGCGGGTGACCCCGCGCCGGTTCGCCAGGCCCGTCAAGACGTCGATCGTCGCGGCCGTGCGGGTCGCCGCGATCGCACCGTACTCGCCGAGCAGCGGCCCCAGCTCGACGGCGGCCCGCTCGAAGTCGCGCACGGAGACGAGCGGAAGCATCCCGGCCGGCCGGAAGACGAGCAGCGCCCCGCGCAGCCGGCCTTCCCCGTCCCGTGCCGCGTAGGCCCGGACGGAGCCCTCCTCGCGGCTCTCGAACGCCGCGTCCTCGCCGGTGACCTGCAGCTCGAGCAGGGTGCGGCCGCCCAACCGCTCCAGTTCCGCGTCGACCGGATTGCCGAAGCGGACGACACGCGACCAGCGGTCCGCGCCGCCACGGCCGAACGCGGCGATCTCGACCGCTTCGCGGACGATGCGCGGGTCGATGCTTTCGAGGAGCGAGCGCATCTGCGGCATCGGGTCGTGCGAGCGCAGCATCGCGTCGACGGCGTCGCGCGAGAGCGCGAGACGGTGCAGCCGCGCATTGACGCGCGCGAAGCGCACCAGCACGACCGCGAGTACGACCAGCGGAACCAGTGTCGCGATCGCGAGCGCCGGCCCGTCGTTCGCCGCGACGCGCAGCACGACGTAGGCCCAGCCCGACTCGGCGAGCGCGAGGAGCACGGTACCACGATCCGCGAGATGCCGCCGCCAGACGCGCAGAACCGAATGGTTCTGCCGCGCCGCCGCGAGCGGGTCGACCCACAGCAAGTCCATCAGCAGCACGAAGCCGGTCGCGGCGCCGACGAAGACCGCGAGCGCTTCGGCCGACATCGGCCCGTCCGCCGCCTGGCGGAGCGCCGGCGCGATGAACGCCGCGGCGCCCCAGGCCGGAAGGCGCAGTGCCGCGTTGAGGACACGGTCCAACGCCGGCCGCCGGCGCAGCCCCGGCTGGACCAGCCGCGCGACGACGTTGAGCGCCGCCGCCCAGAACCAACCATCGCGCACGAGAACCGCGAGCAGCACCGGCACGAGCAGCCCGACCCGATGGCTCTCCGGCGTCGGCCGCGCGCTGCGCTCGAAGTGCGCAGCCGGTGCCCGCAAGATGCCGAGCACCAGCGTGACGCCGAGCGCGCCGCTGAGAAAGACGACGTCGTCCGGCCGGAGTGCGTGCACCGCCGACGGACCCCACGCCACGGCCAAGACCGTCGCTGCAACGAGCGAGGCCGCGCGAACGAGACCGTACACGCGTCGAGCGATCACGTCTTCACAAAAGGCGAGGGTGAAAACTGCGCCCGGGCGGACTTGAACCGCCAACCTCGGCCTTAGGAGTGCCTCGCTCTATCCAGTTGAGCTACGGGCGCGCCCCGCAATCGTTCTCGGCACGGTCCGCCGGAGCATTTTCCCGCGGGCGGTGCCGCAGCGCACAGCGAAGGGGCCGGGTCTTATGCAGACGCAGAGCGGCTCCATCGGAGGCCGAACCGAGCACATTCCACCGATGAGCAGCGCACCCGCCGGCTTCTCGGTCGAGAACGACCTCCCGGCCGGGTTCGCCGCGTTCTACCGCCCCCTCCACGACGCGTTCACGCCGCGCCAGCAGGCCGCGGTCGCGGCGCGCCGCCGCGTCCTCGACGCCTCGCTGGCCGGCCGCAAGCCGCAGTATCCGCCGCGCGGCCCCGCCCAGGGCGACTGGAAGATCGAGCTGCCGGCGTGGACAGCGGACCAGCGCAACCAGATGACCGGCCCGGCCGACGACCACGAGCTGGGCGTGAAGATGCTCAACTCGGGCGCGCCGGGCGTGATGATCGACCTCGAAGACTCGATGGCGAACCTGTTCGCGCATACGCTGCTCGGGATCGACAACGTCGTGAAGATGTACTACGGCGAGCTGACGTACGCCGATCAGAAGCGCGACAACGCGACGGTCGCGATTCGGCCGTCGAATACGGTCCTGTGGACGCGCGTGCGCGGGCTACACCTCTCGCAGGCGGGCATCTACGACGAGCCGACGTCGGCGTCGCTGTTCGACCTCGCGCTGCTCGCGTTCAAACTCGACTGGTCGCGGCTGAAGCATCCGCTCGCGATTTACATTCCGAAATCCGAGTCGGCCGACGAGGCGCTCTGGTGGCGTGACGTTTTTCAGGCCGTCGCGACGGCGAAGGGTCAGGACCCGCTCGCGATCAAGGCGATGGCGCTCGTCGAGGCGTTCCCGATGGCGTACGAATGCGAGGAGTTCGCGTACAACCTGCGCGACCATCTGCTCGCGCTCGACCTCGGCCGCTGGGACTACATGGCCTCGCTCATCCACTTCAACCTCGACGATTCGACGTGGATCTTGCCCGACCGCAACACGATCCCGCACGACGTCGCGTTCTTCCAGAATCTGCGCGAGCGCATTCCGGAAG
Organism: Vulcanimicrobiota bacterium; assembly: GCA_019233415.1. Lineage (GTDB taxonomy): Bacteria > Vulcanimicrobiota > Vulcanimicrobiia > Vulcanimicrobiales > Vulcanimicrobiaceae > Vulcanimicrobium. Next base: position 924 of record JAFAMK010000210.1, on the reverse strand, counting down.
TCTGCCACCGCCACGGCATGCTCGCCGTCGGCGGGATGACCGCGCTCTTCCCCGACCGCACGAATCCCGAACTGAACGCGCGCGCGCTCGCGGTTCTCGAACAGGACAAAAAGAACGAAGCGAACGCGCTCTTCGACGGCGCCTGGACGGGGCATCCGGACCAGAACGCGATCGCGGTCGCGCAGTTCCCCGCGCCGAATCAAGGCTTCGCGCGCAAGCCGGGTGCGAACGACCGCCCCGATCTTCTTCCGCCGGTCGCCGGCGTCGGCCAGCGCACCGAAACGGGGACGCGCGCGGCAGTGCGCACGGTGATCCGCTACCGCCACGGGTATCTCAGCGGACGCGGTGCGTCGCTGCTCGACGGCTACATGGAAGACCTCGCGACCGATCGCATCTACCGGCTGATGATCGCGCAGCGCATCCGGCACGGCATGCACAGCGCCGCCGACGTAACGCGTTTCTTCGACGAAGAACTTGCGCAGCTGCTCGCCGAGCCCGCCGCACAAGACGCGGCCGAAGCGGCGAAATTCCGCGAGGCGCGCAAGCAAAGCGAGGCGATGATCACGCAGGAGTTCCATGACCCGATCTGACCCTGCGCGCAAACGCTTCCTCGCCGGCTCGGCCGCGGCGTTCGCATCGGTAGCGTTCGTCCGCGCGCCGGCGCGCGCGGCGCAGTTCACGTTCAAGTGGGGCCACGCGACACAGCTCAACCACCCGCTGCACGTCAACGCGGTCCGCGTGCGCGACGAGGTCGTACGCCGCTCGAACGGCCGGCTGGCGATCCAAATCTTCCCCAACAACACGCTCGGCGGCGATCCCGCCATGCTGCAGCAGTCGCGCACCGGCGCGCTCGAACTCTACTCGGGCTACGGCGGCATCTACGCCAGCATCGCGCCGCTGGCGGGGATCGAGGGGATCGGGTTC
>JAFAMK010000158.1 GCA_019233415.1 Vulcanimicrobiota bacterium | reverse complement strand
GACGCGGGTCTGCGTTCAGTCCGTCGTTTCGCGCGTGCGTCCGTAAAACGCGATGTCGAGGTTGCTCTCGGCCGCGGCGCGCTCGTACTCCGAGCAGCATAAAGAATGCCGCGATCGGTGCCGATCTTGGCGTGATGGTCGAACCGTGCGAACGGCCCGACGAAGCGAAAACTGTTCGCCCTCGCACGGTACGTGTCAGGATCGTAGATGCGATGCAGAGCTGTGCCTGCAGCGACCTCGAAGTGAAGAGGGTCGAGATCGCGGTTCGCCGGAGGTCTTGAGAGGCGCGCCACCCGCTACGCGCAGCCTCAGGTGACGCCGGCCGCTTCGGCTGCGGCGACGACGTCTTCCAGCATCTCAGGTCTTCGGAGCGCCTCGATCGGAGTGAGTCCGTCGAGTGCGGTATTGTGGTGCTCAAACCACGCGACGAGCTCGATCGGGTCGAGGATGCTCACCGCGAGAATCTCGAAGAGGCCGGGAAGGACACCTTGCGATGTCCGCGCATCGAACTGCCACGGCGGAAACCGATAGTCGCGGCCGACCTTGAGCCCGAACAGTTCTTTGCGGCCGACGCGCTGTCGCACCGCCTCGTTGGTGATACGTAGCTTTCGCGCCACCGCTGCAGTCGTTAACCCTTCGTCGAGGACGCGATGGCGGAATGCTTCGAAGCGCTGGCCGGGCCCCTCGGTCGGATCGTCGGTCTTTGCATCCAGCCGGAAGGTCAAGGCAACCTCATGCCCAGCCCCGCGCGGCACGTCAGCGAGAACGACGATCTCGTCGTCCTTGCGTTCGGCGAGCAAGTCGAGGTAGCTCCGAATCGACCGCAGCCGGTCGGCGGAAAGGGTGCTGAGGGAAGCGACGATCTCGTCCAGACTCGGGATCTGGAGTGAGGGGTGCATCGCCGCCGCGTGGGATCGAGGTGCCATCGGCCTGATTATACCCGGGTTTGGCAAGTTCAGCAACTCTGCCAAATCGGCCAAGTTCACCAAGTAGCTAGAGGGGCCGGCAGGATTCTCCCCCGTCAGCGCATCGTCATGCGGACCGCTCTATTTGGTGGCGGCGGGAACTCCGGGCGCGACGGCATCTTCGCGAGGGCTTCGTTGACCAAACGGAGCGCTTCTTCGATCTGGGGGTCTTCGACGCGTAAGGTGTCTTGGGGGGCGACGTCGACTTCGTGGGTGGGATCGGTGCCGTAGTTTTCTACGCCCCAGCCGGCATCGGTGAACCAGAATGAGTATTCGGGTTGGGTGGTTTCGGTGCCGTCGACTAAGCGGTGGCGGGGGTTGATGCCGATGACGCCGCCCCAGGTGCGCATGCCGACGAGTGGGCCGAGGCCGTAGAGTTTGAAGCAGTGGCTGAAGATGTCGCCGTCGCTGCCGGCGAATTGGTTCGTCACTGCGACGATCGGGCCGCCGACGGACTCTTCCGGGTAGGGGAACGGTGGGGTCCAGCGCGAGACGTCGTAGCCGACGCGCTTGCGTGCGAGCTTTTCGAGCAGCAGCGCGGAGACGTGGCCGCCGCGGTTGTAGCGCACGTCGACGATCAGGCCGTCGCGGTCGAACTCCGTGAGATAGCCGCGGTGGAACTCGGCGAAGCCCCACGGGCCCATGTCGGGGACGTGCACGTAACCGACGCGGCCATTGGTGCGCGCGTGGACGAGCGCGCGGTTCGCTTCGACCCAGGCGCGGTAGCGCAGCAGTCGCTCGTCGCGCAGCGTGCGTACGATGACGCGGCGCGGCGTGCTCCCTGCGCCGCGCACGACGCTCAGCACGACGTGATTGCCGGCTTGGTTGACGAGCAGTGCGCCGGGGCCGGCATGCGCGGTGAGCGCGCGGCCGCCGATGCCGACGATCCAGTCGCCTTCCTTCACGTCGACGCCGGGTTCGGCGAGCGGCGAGTCGGCGTCGCGGTTCCAGGGGTCGCCGCGCAGGATGCGCGCGACGCGGTAGCCGCCAAGCGCGTCGTCCCACGCGACGTCGGCACCGAGGAAGCCGCGCCGGTACTGCGGCGGAACCGGCTTGTCACCGCCGTGCTCGTATGCGTGCGAGGTGCCGAGCTCGCCGTGCATCTCCCAGATGACGTCGGAGAGTTCGTTGCGTGTGCGGATCTTCGGCAGCAGCGCTTCGTAGCGCGGCAGCACGGCGTTCCAGTCGATCCCCGACATCTGCGGGTCCCAGAAGTTCTCGCGCTGCAGCCGCCACGCTTCGCGCAGCATTTGGTGCCACTCGATGCGCGGTTCGACGAGCACGCTGATCCGCGCGAGGTCGAGCCAGCCGGTGCGGCGTCCGACCTCCTGCGGCGGTTTCTCGTCCTCTGGTTCTTCCGGAAGCTCACCGCCGGCGTCGATTGCGCGCAGCTTGCCGTGCGACGCGTAGACCAGCGTGCGCGCGTCGGGGCCGAGGACGAAGTCGTCGATTTCGCCCGCCAGCGTCGCGCTGCGCTGCTCCACGAAGTCGTACGCCTGCAGCTCGCCCTCCGAGCCGTCGCGGTCGCGGTCGTCGGGACGAATTCCGCGTACGGGGAAACGCGAGAAGAGCGCGCGCTCCTTGCCCGCCGCGATGCGGTCGTATGCGCCTTCGTCGACCGGAAACGCCAGCATGCGCTGCGGCAAGCCGTCGGACTCGACGACGACCTCGGGCTTCGCGTTCTTCTTGTCGTCGTTGTCGTCTTCGTCGTCGTCTTCCGGCTTGTGCAGCGGCGCGGGCTTCGGGACGAACGGGTTCGCGAACGTCTCGCGCAGCGTGAGCAGATACGGGCGCCACGCCTCGGGGAAGCTCAGCTCGAACTGCAACGCGTCGTAGACCGGGTTGAAGTCGCGCGTCGAGAGAAAGTACAGATACTTGCCGTCGGGGTCCCAGGCCGGTGAGCGGTCCTCGCGCAGCGCGCTCGTCGCGTCGACGATGCGGCCGGTCGCGCACTCGGCGAGCCGGATGATCGTCGTGTGCGCCTTCGGCGACCAGGTGTACGCGAGCCAACGACCGTCGGGCGAGAACGCGAGGTCCTCGATGCGCTCGCCGACGCTGCGGTCGAGCAGTCGCGGCGCGCTGCCGGGTTCCAGCAGCCATAGCTCGTGGCGGTTCGTCGCGAACGCGAGCAGATCTCCGGCCGGCGATGCGACCAGCGCGTGCAAGATACCGGCGTCGTCCGCGGTGACATACACCGCCGAGGCGCTCGCGTCGACCGGCGTGATCGCGATGCGCTCGAAACCGCTCGCGTCGTCGACGTACGCGATCCGCTTGTCGTCGTGCAGCCACGTCGCGAGCCGGCGCCGTGCGGCCGGCACGGGTTCGTTCCCGCTCGCGGCCGGGTGCTCCGCAACGGCCTCTTCCCACAGCGGCATCGTGTAGGCGCGGCCGCGCGTGACGAGCGCGAGCGCAGTTCCGTCGTGCGAGGGCTGCCACGTCTCCAGTAGTTCGGAGGCGTCGACGAAGCGGCGCGCGGTCTCCGGCGCGTTCGAGGGCATCGTCACGGGGACGCGCCGCACGCTGCCGTCGCGCGGGTCGAGCAGCACCAGCTCGCCGCCGCAGGCGTAGACGACGCGCGTGCCGTCGCCGGCGGGAAAGCGCGCGTAATGCTCGCGCTCGTTCGTGTGGCGGCGCAGGTCGTCGCCTTCGGCGGTCACCGAGTAGAGGTTGCCGATCCCCTCGTGGTCGGAGAGGAAGAGAACGCGCTCGCCGAGCCACAGCGGCCACACGTGGTTTCCGTCGATGTTGCGGCAGATGCGGCGGTACGCGCCGTCGCCGGCCGCGTCGACCCACAGGTGACCGGCGGTTCCGCCGCGGTAGCGCTTCCAGCGCGCCGGGTCGATCGCGTTGCGGCCGAGCAGCGTCGCGCCGTTTGCCGCGACGTCGAGCGTCATCGCGTGCCCGATCCCCAGCTCGACCGGTTCGCCGCCCGCGGCGTCGACGCGGAACGCGAGCGTCTCCTTGACGAACGGCGAGCCGGCGTCGCAGGTGAAGTAGATGAAGCGCGCGTCGCGCGACCAGCCGCAGCAGTTCAGCGCGTCGCTGCCGAGAAAGGTCAGCCGGCGCGGGACGCCGCCGTCGGCATCCATCACGTACAGCTCGGGCGTTCCCTCGTCGCGGCCGACGAACGCCAGGCGGGTTCCGTCGGGCGAGAGCCGCGGCAGCGTGCACTCGCCCTCGGTCGTCGTCAGGCGTCGCGCGGCGCCGCCGGCGGCATCGACGCTCCACAGATCGTCCTCGCACGCGAAGACGATCCGGTCGCCCGCGATCGTCGGGGTGCGCACGTAGCCGGTGGAACTCACCCGGTTCGGTACGCGGACCGGATCGAGGAGTCCCGGGTCTGCCCGTGAAGCGCAGGGCCGATGTACGACCCGGTTCCCCAGCCCGAGCTGCTCGCCGCGTTTCGCGCCGGCGACCCCCGCGCGCTGGCCCGGGCCATTTCGCGCTGCGAGTCCGGCCGCGGTGCCGACTTGATCCGGGAACTCTATCCGCTGACGGGGCGAGCGCTCACCGTCGGGCTGACCGGGCCGCCGGGGGTCGGCAAGTCGACGCTGAGCGGCGCGCTCGTCGCGCACGCGCGCGCTCTCGGCAAGACCGTCGGCGTGATCTCGGTCGACCCCAGCTCGCCGTTCTCGCACGGCGCGCTGCTCGGCGACCGGATTCGGCTCGCCGAGCACTTCACCGATCCCGACGTCTTCATTCGATCGATGGCGTCGCGCGGACACCTGGGCGGCCTCGCCGGCGCGACGGCCGACGCCGTCTCGCTGATGGACGCGTTCGGCAAGGACGTCGTGATGATCGAAACGGTCGGCGTCGGCCAGTCGGAGATCGAGATCGCCGAGGTCGCCGACACGACGCTCGTCGCGCTGCAGCCCGGGAGCGGCGACGCGGTGCAAGTCCTCAAGGCCGGCGTGCTGGAGATCGCCGACGTCTTCGTCGTCAACAAGAGCGATCACCCGATGGCGCTGCAGCTGCAGCGCGAGATTCGCTCGATGATGGAGATGCTGACCTACGCGGGCTGGGTGCCGGCGCTGGTCAGCACGCAGGCGCTCGAAGGGAAGGGCGTCGACGCGCTGTGGGACGCGATAGTCGCGCACGACGCGTGGCTGCGCGAGAGCGGCGCGCTGCAAACGAAACGCCGCAGTGCGTTCGCGCACCGCGTGCGCCAGCTCTCGCTCGGCACGCTCGAAGGCCACGTCGAAGACGCGATCGACGCGCTCCCCACGGACCTCGATCCGTACGCCGCGGCCGACGCGGTGCTGCGCCGCTTCGGCGTCGCCGGCGGCGTACAAGCGCTGGGCAACGTGCGCGCGCACGGCGACGTGCGCGCAACGGTGAAGGGGCTGTAGCTCTTACACCAGGCCGGCGCGCAGCGCGACGACGGCCGCGGTGACGCGGTGGCGCACGCCGAGCTTTTTGAAGAGGCGCA
>JAFAMK010000002.1 GCA_019233415.1 Vulcanimicrobiota bacterium | reverse complement strand
AGTATGCGTTTCCGGCCGCGTATCGCGGCGGAGCATTTGTAGCGCTGCACGGCTCTTGGCATCAGCCGCCGGTTCAACCGCGCGTTGCGTTCATGCGGTTCAACGGCGCGAATCCGGCGCGCGCGGTGGATTGGCAGAATCCGGACGTGCAGTGGAGCGAGTTCGCCGGTGGGTGTCAGAATGCCGACGGGTCGCGGAGTTGCCGGCCCACGGGTGTTGCCGTGGGAACGGATGGGTCGCTCTTCGTGTCGGAAGACAGCGGGGGCGCGATCTACCGGATTCGCCCGAAATAGGGCACGTGCGTCGCCGGGTCGCTACGCCTCGGTGAGGGAGCCTTTCGTTGAGGGGACTGCGGTGTTTGCGGTGACGACTTTGGCTTGTGCGAAGGCGCGGGCGAACGCTTTGAACGCGGCTTCGCACAGGTGATGGTTGTTCGTTCCGGCCCAGCGCAGCAGGTGGAGGTTGAACTTCCCGTGATCGACGATGCTGCGGAAGAAATGCGGCACGAGCTCCGTCGGCAGCGCGCCGAGCTTCTCGGCCGATAGCGGCACGTCGTAGTTCAGATAGGGCCGGCCGCTCAGATCGACCGCGCACTGCACGAGCGCGTCGTCGAGCGGCACCGCGATCGAGCCGAAGCGCGTGATGCCGCGCTTGTCGCCGAGGGCTTCGTCGATCGCGCGGCCGAGCGCGATCCCGACGTCCTCGACGAGATGATGGTGGTCCATCCCGTCGCCGCGCGCAGCCAGCTCGAACCCGAGGCCGGCGTGCGTCGCGAGCGCGCCCAGCATGTGATCGAAGAAGTCGACGCCGGTCGCGATGGAGACCGGCCCGCCGTCGAGCGCGAGCTGCAGGTCGATCCGCGTTTCCTTCGTCTCGCGGCGGACCTGCGCGCGGCGAGCCTGTCCTGAGCCCGGCAAAGGGGTCAGTTGTTCGCTCCCGCGCTCTTGCCGTTCGTGGCGCCGTTCTGGCCGTGGCGCTTGCCGATCGGCTCGTACGGATGCACCTCGGGGCCGACGTACGTCGCCTGCGGCCGAATCAGGCGGTTGTGCGAGAACTGCTCGAGCACGTGCGCCGTCCAGCCCGCGACGCGCCCGCAGGCGAACATGCAGGTGAACTCGTCGGACGGAATCCCGAGACTCGACAGCGTCGGCGCGGTGTAGAACTCGACGTTCGCGTAGATGCGCTTGCCGGGCTTCGCCTCTTGTAGCACCTTGTTCGACGCGTCTTCGAGCGCGCGCGCGATCAGGTACCACTTCGTGTGCGACTTCTCGGTCAGGTTCTTCGCCATCTGCTCGAGCTGCGCGGCGCGCGGATCGCGAATCTTGTACTCGCGGTGCCCCATCCCCATGATCTTCTCGTGCCGCGCGAGCAGGTCGCGCACGTACGGCTCGGCCTTCTCCGGCAGCCCGATCTCTTCGAGCATCGTCATGACCTTCGCCGGCGCACCGCCGTGCAGGTCGCCGGCGAGCGTCGCGACCGCCGCGGTGACCGCGCAGTAGATGTCGGCACCGGTCGAAGCCGTCACGCGCGCGGAGAACGTCGACGCGTTGTACGAGTGGTCGGCGAGCAGCACGAGGTACGTGTCGAGCGCCTTTTCGGCCTCGGGGATCGGCTTCTCACCGGTCCGCATGTACAGGAAGTTCGCGGCGGTCGTCAGCTTCGGATCGGGCGCGATCGGTTCGAGGCCGCGGCGCATGCGGTCCCACGTCGCGACGATCGTCGGGAACTTCGCGATCAGGTCGACCGCGGTGTCGACCGAGGTCTCGTGCGAGCCGTCGGGCCGGTGCGGCACGAAGTGCGCGACCGCCGAGGTCGCCGTGCGCAGCACGTCCATCGGCCACGCGTCGCGCGGGACCGCGTGCAGCATCGCGAGCAATCCCGACGGGAGCGCGCGGCGCGATGCGAGGCGGCGGTTGAAGTCGCCCAGCTCGTCGTGCGTCGGGAGGTGCCCGAACAGCAGCAGGTGCGCGACTTCCTCGAAGTTCGCGTGCTCCGCGAGATCGTGGATGTCGTAGCCGCGGTAGGTGAGCCGCCCGACCTCCCCCTCGACGTTGCTGAGAACGGTTTCGCCGACGACGACCCCTTCGAGACCCGGATTGACCACGGTGGACATAAACGAACAGATTCTGCCCGCATGTCCACCGTCCCCGTGCGAAGCGCTCGCTCAGCTGTCCGGACCGCCCTGCAGCGAGTCGGCGCGGCTGACGCTGACCGCGTGGAAGACGCCGCCCACGCGCGTTCCCGTCACCAGGACCGGCTTGCCAACGAACAGCGGCGCCGAGAAGTCGCCGCTCCGGATCGCCTCGCTCGCGTCGACCTGCAATAAGGCCCCGGCGCGCGTGCGCAGCGTGAACCGCGCGCCGGTGAGCGCGACGATCCGGCCGAGCACCCGGTGCGGCGCCGCCGCATGTCCCCTGGCCGTCGCGGCGAGCGCGGTCGCGGGCGGCGCGAGCGTTACCGTGGACGGCTTCGTGCCGGCCAGAGCGGCGCCGCGCAGGCCGAACACGGTCACCTGCTCCTGTGCCGGAACGTAGACCTTGCCGTTCGCGACGAGCGGCGAGACCATCGCGCCGCCCTGGTACGTCGTCCCCGGGCTCTTGAGCCATTGGCCGGCCGCGCCTTGGTAGAGCGTCGCCATCGTCGACGGGTTGAACGCGTACAGCGTGATCGTGCCGCCCGAACCACCCGGCGTCTGCACGACCCACACGACTGCGGTGCCGGGCTGCATCCCGTTCGACGAAACGACGGGCTGCGAGCCGCCGCTGCGGCATTCGAGGCAGCCGTTCGCGTACGACGCGCTGCTCAGCAGGCGCAGCCCGACGGGCGAGGCGGTGAGCGCGTACGTGCTGAGCATCGGATTCGTGTAGGTGTAGCCGCTCAGGCCGCCGCCGTAGAGCACGTACTGCCCGCTCGTCGTCGCGAAGTACGCCGGCCCGCCCCACATCGCGCCGGCGGTGTCGGCTTGCCAGAGCGCCGGCGCGGGCGGCTGCGTGCCGTTCGGATACGGGCTCGGCGTCGCTTGCGCGCCGCCGAGCCGGTCGCGGTTGAGGATGTACTTCAAGCACGGGCCGTCGCCGTAGTTGCGGCACTTCCCGCCGGTGATGAGCAGGTGCGCATACGCGCCGCTCTGGTCGGGGAGGAGCATCGCGCCGCCCGACGCGAGGTCGTCGTCTTCCGAGCTGTCCTGCGCCCACGTCCCCGGCGTGAAGTACGTCGCCTTGCTGATGTCGAGGTTCGGCGGCACTTTCATCACCGACATCGCCCAGCTCGTCGAGCCGTTGAACGGGCCGTTCCCGGTGACGAAATAGATGTTGCCCTGCGCGTCGGCGGCCGGCGCGAATCCCGCCATCCACGGCGAACCGAGGAAGTAGTTCTGCGGGTTCGTGCGCGTCGTGTTGAGCAGGTTGCCGGTCTGCGCGAGCGTCGTCGCGTTGTACGCGAGGAGCCAGCCGTGCGTCACCGCGGTCTGCTTGTCGCAGTGCGAGGCCAGCGCGACGTAGACGTTCCCGTTCGCTTCGAGCAGCCCGGCGCGCTGGAAGTTGTTGAGCGGGCTCACCCGCTGCGAACCGGTTTGGCCGGTGACTTCGACCGGCGGAACCGCGTCGGCGCCGTTCTTCAGCGAGACCGCGTGAAGCCGCAGATGATACGTCGTCGCGCCGTTCGACGTCTCGCGCGTCGGGACGACGACGAAGAGACGGTCGAGTGCGCGGTCGGCGACCGGCGTCCCGACGATTCCGACGTCGGGGTTGACGTCCATGCAGTTCGTGTCGACCCACGACTGCTGCACGACCGACGGCGGATTGGTGAACGAGCGTCTCCAGACCAGCGCGTTCGTCGTGCCGTCGACCGCGTACAGCTGGTCGGCGGCGGTCGCGATCAGCACGAGGTCGTGCGTGCTGCCGCTGGCGACGGTTTCACCGCTCACGAAGAGCGGCTGCGCGTAAACCTTTCCCGGAAAGCGGAACGTGAGCAGCGGGCCGAACGACGCGCGCACGTTCGTCGGCGTCAGCGTCGTCTCGCTGCGAAACCAGCCCGTGCGGAGGTTGTCGCCGTGGAAGGTCAGGACGTCTTTCGCCGCCGCGGCGGCGCGGCTCGGCGACGAGCGCTGCGCGACCAGGCCGGCTCCGACGGCCACGGCGCACGCGAGGAGCACCGTCAGCGAAGGCATGGCGGCGCGCGGCATCGGTTTCATGCGGACTTGCCCCTTTCCGGTAACCCGAGGCGGAAGAGAGACTGTCCTCCTTCGCAGGGCAAGACAAGCAATCCTTCGCCCTCCGCAGGTCCCGGTGCGACAGAAGTCTTACTGTGCACGGGCCGCCGGCGCAATTTTTCTCCGGCACCGGCATCGCGAGGAGGTACCCATGGTTCGTCCCGCCCTCAGCCGCCGTCGCTTCGTCGCGCTCGCCGGCGCGGGAACCGCCGCGGCGTTCGGCATCCCCGCCTACCTGCCGCGCATCGGCGAGGCGGCCGACACCATCAAGATCGGGCTGCTCGAACCGTACACGGGCGTCTACGCGGCGCCGGGCGAGAACGAGACCAACGGCTTCACGATGGCCGCCGACGCGTGGAACAAGCGCGGCGGCGCGATGGGCCGGCGCATCGAGCTGGTGAAAGAAGACGAGCAGAACGACCCCGGTGTCGCGGCGCAAAAGGCGCGCAAGCTGGTCAATCAGGACAAGGTCGTCGCGCTGGTCGGAACCGTTTCGAGCGGCGTCTCGCTCTCGGTCGCCGGCGTCTCGAATTCGCTCGGCACGCTGTTCGTCGATTCCGGCGGCCACACCGACGACGTGACCGGAAAGAGCTGTCACTGGAACGTCTTCCGCACGTGCCACAGCACGTGGATGGAGACGCACGCGACGGGCTACGCGCTCGCCAAGCGCTTCGGCAAGCGGTGGTTCTTCATCACGCCGGACTACGCGTACGGCCACGCGCTCGAAACCGGCTTCAAGGACGTGCTGCAGCGTGTCGGCGGAACGATCGTCGGCAACGAGCTGACGCCGCTCGGGACGACCGACTTCAGCTCGTACCTGACGAAGATCGACGCCGCGAAGCCCGACCTCGTGCTCGTCTTCGTGCAGGGCGACGACTACACGAACTGCCTGAAGCAGATGAACCAGTTCGGTCTGCTCAAGAAGTACCCGGTTGGCGGCCCGCAGGTCGAGCTGGAACCGCTCTACGGTCTCCCGCCCGAAGCGCGCGAAGGCTACTGGGGCATCGAGTGGTACTACAAGAGCGACTTGACGCTCGGGCGCAACAACAAAGCCGCGCA
>JAFAMK010000308.1 GCA_019233415.1 Vulcanimicrobiota bacterium | reverse complement strand
GCGCACGCCGACCTGTTGGCGCTGCTCGACCGCGAGGCGCCGGTGATCGACAAGATGCACGCGTTTCTCGCGCAGCAGATCGCGGACGCGAAGGTCGGCAACCGTGCGGCGTACCTCAAGCGCGCACCCAGCGGCGCGGCGACGTTCGACGACTTCCAGCGCGTCGCGTTCCAGATGGAGAGCCTCGTCAACGACGGCTGGCTCAAAGCCTCGATCGCGGCGACGAACGCCGGCCGGGCGCGCGCGACGACGATCATCGTCACGCTCGGTGCGCTGCTGTTCGTGCTGATCGGCGGTGCGCTTTCGCTGCAGGGTTTCCGCGTGACACGGCGCGTGCGAGGCGTCGTCGCGGCGATGGGCGGCATCGTCGCGGAGGACTTGCAGAACCTCTCTCGCGGGCTCGACCAGCTCGCGGCCGGCGACTTGACCGTGCGGTTCTTCTCGGCGCGCGAGCCGATCCATGACCGCGGTTCGGATGAGATCGGCGCCCTCGCGTCCAGCTACAACGCGCTGGCGGAGCATCTTGCCGCGGTGACAGCGCAGTTGACCGCGACGGTCGGCGGGCTGCGCCGGCTCGTCGCCGACGTGGCTTCGGCGTCGCGCGAGCTGGACACGGCGAGCGTTGCCGTCTCCGCCTCGACCGGCGAGGCGACGAGCGCGATCGGTGAGATTGCGCGCGCCGTCGCCCAGGTCGCGGTCGGCGCCGAGACGCAGGCTTCGGCGGCGCGGAAGACCGACGTCGCGATCGTCGAGATTACCCGCACGTCGCAACAGATCGCGCTCGGCGCCGGCGAGCAGGCCGAGTCGATCCAACAGGCCGCCGAAACCGTGCGCGCACTCGACGAGCAGATCGCCGCGCTCGCTGCGCTCGGGGGCACGTTGTCAGGCGCCGCCAACGCGGCGGCCGGCACATCGGAGAATGGAACGCGCGCCGTTGCGGCGACCGTTGGCGCGATGCAGCGGCTGCGCGCGCAGGCGATCGGGAGCGCGAACGCAATGGCCGCGCTGGAAGAGCGCTCGGCGGCCGTCACCGAGATCGTCGCGGCGATCGAGGAGATCGCCGATCAGACGAACCTCCTCGCCCTCAACGCCGCGATCGAGGCGGCGCGGGCGGGCGAGCACGGGCGCGGCTTCGCGGTCGTCGCGGACGAGGTGCGCAAGCTCGCCGAACGGTCCGCCGCCTCGACGCGCGAAATCACGGCGATCCTGGCGGCGATCCGGCGCGAGACGACGGTTGCGGCCGATGCGATGCGCCAGTCGTCGGCGGCGACCGAGGACGGGCTGCGCGTCGCCGACGAGGCGCAGGAGGCGCTGCGGTCGCTCGGCGCCGCGGTGATCGGGACGACGCGCACCGCCGAGGCCGTCTCCGACCGTACGCGTGCGATGCGCGCGTCGAGCGCGCAGCTTACCGCGAGCGTCGGCGGCATCTCCGCGATCGTCGACGAGAACGCCGCCGCGGCTGCGCAGATGCGCGGCACGACCGAAGCCGTCTCGAACGCGACTGCCGGAGGTGCCGCCGCCGCGCAGGAGCAGTCGTCGACCGCCGAAGAGGTTTCAGCGGCGACGTCGCAGCTCGCCGCGCAGGTGCGTGGCGTCGACGAAACCGCACGCCGCGTGCGCGAGCAGGCGGAGCTGCTCGCGCGTTCGGTCGCCGCGTTCCGGCTCGGCGACGGCGACGTGGTCGGTTACGGCCGCTACTTGGCGCTGCCGGACGATACCGCCGGAGCTGCGTCGCCGGGCGCGTAGTGGGCGATGCCGTTGCCGAACGACCAGTTCGAACGGCTCACCTCCGTCAGGACGATCAGGACGTCTTCCGGACGCACGGCCGACTTGGCGGCGATGTTACGCACGATCGCGGCGTAGAGCGCGCGCTTCTTGTCGTCGTCGCGGCCGAAGGCGAGCGTGATCTCGACGAAGACGGCGCGATCGGAGCGCTCCACGCCCAGGTAGGTGCGATCCCAGATCATCTCGTCGGCCTTGCGGCGGAGGACGACCTGAAACCGGTCTGCCGCCGGCACGTCGACGGCCTGCACGAGTGCCTCGTGCACGCCATCGGCGACGCCGCGCGCGTCGGCGTCCTCATAGCCCGGGGAGAGGGAAATGCGAACGAAAGGCATGGGCCCTCCAACCCGGTCTACTGGTTCGCGGTTGCCGACAGGCGCTGCGCGTTCTTGACGATCACCTCGGCGTTCGCTGCCGTCACGCCGCGCAGCGTGTTCGCGATCATTTCGGGTTTGGCGCGAGCGAGGGCGTCGACCGACGTGATCCCCGCGGCGGTGAGCGCGCTTGCGCGCGTCGCGCCGATCCCGGGGACGTCGGTTAGCTGCGGCACTTGACGCGGCGACATGATGCCGACGACCGTGCCCTTCGGCGAAGACGGGACGAGCAGCGTCGGTATCGCGGTCACGGTGGGTCGCCCGGCGACGGTGCCGCCGACCGCGAGCATCGTCGTTCCGCAGGTCGTGCAGGTGCCGACCATCGCGGGGCGGCCCGCCGGCGTCGTCGTCGCGGTCGTGCGCTGCATCATGCGCTTCGCGTTGCAGCACGTACACCAGCACCCGCCCTCGGCCGCGCAGCCGTCGCCCGGCGTGCGATTCGCCGGCGTCGGCGTGCACAGCCCGTTCGCCGGAACCGGCGGTGGCGGTAGCGGGACGCGCTCGTAGGCGACGACGGCGTTCGAGACGCGCAGCTCGCCCGGCGACTGCGCGACGAACGCGACCGGCACGTTGACGCGGTTGACCGGGCTCAGCGTGAGTGTCCGCACGTCGACCGCGGCGGACGGCGGCAACTGCAGACGGACCGTCGCGTGCGCGGCCTGCGCCGGTACGGCGAGTTCGGCCGGATGCTGGTCGAAGTCGCCCGGCGCGAGCGCGATGCTCGTCGTGGTGCCGAGCGCCGTACCGTCCGAACCGGCGAAGTCGATCGCAAGCGCCGGCGTCGTGCTCGCGCTGGCGCTCGTGGCGCTCGTGCGCGCGTCGCACGCGAGCTGCACGCTCGCTGGGTTGTTGCTGAGGTCCACCGTCTGCGTCAGCTCAACCGCTTGCGTGCCGGGATTGCGAACGCGGACCGTGCTTGTCGACGACGCGTTCACCGCAGCCGCCGGTGATGCGCTCACCGCGACGCGTGCGCCGCTTGGCGAGACGGTCCACCCGGTAGGAACGCCGTCGCTGCCGATCTGCTGGAGGTCGCCGTTCGTGACGGTGTCGGTGCTGCCGGCGAGCGAGGCGGTGCCCACTTCGGCGAGCGTTCCGGCGGTTGCGCGAAAGCGGACCTCTGCTTGCACGGCGCCGGTCGGTGCGGACAGCGCCGTGCGATACGCGGTCAACCTGCGGCCGCGGACGCCGGCGATCGGGATCGTGTCGGTCTTCGCAAGACCGCACTGTCCGTCGAGCCAGAAGACCTCCGCCGTGGCGTCGGGCTTCGCAGCCGTCGTCGTGGTCGTGTGTGGTTGGACCACACCGGCGGCCACCGCTTGGAAGGAGAAGATGTAGCCGCAGCCGCCGGCGACGGGGACGACCTGCGAGATGCTCGCATCGTTTGGCACGCTTCCGGACGTCTTGCTCGGCAGATCGCCGAGCAGCACCACGGGGCTGGCCGTCGCGACGGGCGAGAGTTGCACGGTCCCGCTCGGCGTCCAGTCGGCAGGGACGAGCGTGCCGATCGACATCGACGCCAGCGTTCCCGCCGAAGCGTCGGCGAGGTACAAGCGCGTTCCGCTCGGTGCGGCGGCGAGCGTGAGCGTCGTGATCGCGCCGCCGACGTCGGAGCCCGTTGCGCCGCCGAATGCGACCGGCGCGCCGATGATGCTCAGACGCGAGGGGTCGATGACGGTCAGCCAGTGACCGCCGAGGGCGTCGTCCGCGACGACGTACGCCTGCGTTCCGTCGGGTGCGAGTGCGACCGCGCGCGGGTTGTTCGCGCCGAGCGCTACTGTCCCGACGACGTCCATCGCCACCGCATCGACGACGAACAGCGTCGGCGTCGCAGCGTCGACGACGACGACGCGCTTGCCGTCCGGCGTAACGGCGATACCGGCCAGTGTCTTCCCGAGCGCGAGCGTGCTGATCGCGTGCAGCGAGACGGCGTCGAGCTCGGTCAGTTTCGCCCCGTTGCCGGCCCCATCGTCGGCGATGTAGAGCCGCGTGCCGTCCGGCGAGAGCGCGATCCCTGCTGCGGCGGCAGCGGTCGTCGAACTGGTTGCCGTCGCCGGCGTCTGCGTGCGGAGCGCGTCGTCGAGCGACGCGGTCGTGTAGGCCTGCACGCCCGACGTGCCGGCGAGGTAGAGCGTCGCACCGTCCGGCGAGACCGCAGCGAATGCCGTCGTCGCGACCGTCAAGCCCGGCACGGTACCGAGTTCGCTGCGTCCCGTCATGTCGACGACGTGCAGCGCGGTGGCCGTGCCGAGGTAGGCGCGCGTGCCGTCGGGGCTGAGCGCGCCGAAGAGCGCCGGTGACGTCCCGCCGAGCGTGGTCGAGCGGTGCACGTCGAGATCGCGCAGCACCTCGACCGCGTCGATCTCCGCGCCGCTGTTCGTGCTTGCGCCGACGTACAGGTACTGACCGTCCGCCGTGAACATCAGTGGTCCGGTCGGCGAGATGGTGCCAACCGCGTTCACTGCTCCAAGGTTGGTGCCGAGCCGTTGCCACTGGCGGAAATCGCCGTTCGCGAGATGTTCCGCCTGCGAGCACGTTGACGGTGTCGCCTTGCCGAGGTAAGTGTTGAAACCGTCGGCGACTTCGGGGACGTCGAGCGTGAAGTCGACCCGGCTCAGCGGCGCGAAGCGGTCGAGTTTCACGCGCGTCATCGCGTCGCCACTCCCGACCTGCAGCTCGATCGGGATTTGATACGTGTCGGGAAGATAGCGGAAGCGGTAAAGCGTCGTGAACGGCGCGTTCTGCGTCGCCGCGCCGGTCGACAGCGCGGTCGCGCGCCACGAGAGACCGCCGTCGGTCGTTTGCTGCAGCGGCGGCAGTGACGCCGTTGTTACGGCGGCCGGCGCGGTGTTCCACGTGACTTGGCCCTCGAGGCTCTGCAGCACGATCCAGTAGCGCGCCGGACCCGCGTTTGCGAAGTGGAACGCGCTCGCGAGCGGAACGGTCACCCAGGCCGGCGTCGGGTTCGGCGTGCTCTGCAGCGTGAATTGCACCGGCCCGCCGAGCAGCGAGGTGCCGTCGGGCTTGCCGTCGAGATCGGCGCGCAGGTCGAGCCCGAGCTGCGCGGTGCGCGTCAGCCCGGTCAGCGAGAGGTCGACCGCACTCGCCGAAAACGCC
This sequence comes from Vulcanimicrobiota bacterium, assembly GCA_019233415.1. Lineage (GTDB taxonomy): Bacteria > Vulcanimicrobiota > Vulcanimicrobiia > Vulcanimicrobiales > Vulcanimicrobiaceae > Vulcanimicrobium. The sequence continues at coordinate 111 of JAFAMK010000308.1, read as the reverse complement.
TGTGGGACGTCGACGATTTGCGCGAGCGACGTCGTCGGCGTCGCGAGCGCCGTGCCGGCGACGGTGACCGGACCGGTCGGCGCGCCGTGGCCGTCGACGATGCGTGTCGCG
>JAFAMK010000146.1 GCA_019233415.1 Vulcanimicrobiota bacterium | reverse complement strand
ATCTCCGACGCGCACGAGATCGTCGTCATCGACCCGCAGACGCTCAAGGTGACCAAGACGATCCCGACGCCCGAACTGAAGGATAACCACCCGCTCCAGTACGACCCGGCGTTCCACGCGCTCTACGTCGTCGGCGAGAACGGCATGCTTTCCGTCTACTCACCGACTGGAAAGCGCTTACACGAGATGCGCTACCCGACGCGCGTCGACCAGTGCGACCTCGACGTGACGCGCTCGCTGCTGGCGTGCGGCCGCGGCAAGATCACCCTCGTGAAGCTCGGTGCGTCTGCCAAACCGACCATCGTTGCGCAGATCGACGTCGCGCCCGGCATGAAGACGCTCGCGGTCGACCAGAAGACCGGCGACATTTGGGTCGTGTGGTCGGACAACCGCGCGCACGGAGCAGCTTTCGTGCAACGCTTCACGTACCGAAAGTAATAAAAATTTGCTCCGCATCCGATGTGAAGTGGTGGAGATTGACACCGCGCCACGACGCGTGTTAGCTTCCTGTCAGACAAGCCGATAGGTTTGAGCCCGCGTAGCGGGACGGGTGTGCCAGCGACCGTGCCTTTTGAAGCGCGGCCCATGGGCGCATGGCGTCCTTCGGGGGCTTCGGTTTCGGAGGGGGAACGATGACCCGAGGTTCGATGCGGAATGCGATCGCGGCGCTGATGGTGTGTGCCTCGCTCGTCACGCAGACCGTTGCCGCGCTCGCCGGAACGACCGGTGGAATCGGCGGCGTGATCACCGATCAAACCACCGGCGCGCCGGTCGCCGACGCCCGCGTGACCGTCGTGAGCCCGTCGCAGAACGGCAGCACGCGCACCGACGGAAGCGGACACTTCGTGTTCGTCTCGCTGGCGCCGGACACGTACACCGTCACGGTCGAGAAGGCCGGCTACACGCTCGCCTCGCAAAGCGGCATCCTCGTCGTCGCCGACGCGCAAGCGGTCGCATCGATGAAGCTCGCCAAGACGCTGCAGCAGATCGGTGGCACGACGGCGCGTTCGGCGAGCAACCTCGTGCACGCGGGAACGACCGCCGACGTCTACTCGGTCAACGCCGCGACGCAGGACAAGGTGTCGTCGCTCGGCGGCGGCGGCGGACTGAACAGCGCGTACGCGGGGATCGCGTCGGTCCCCGGCGCGGTGCTGCCGATGAACCAGACCGGCTACAACCAGACCGTCTCGATTCGCGGCGGCAACTACAACCAGGTCGGCTTCGAGTTCGACGGCGTTCCGGTCAACCGCGCGTTCGACAACGCGCCGTCGGCCGCGCTCTCGTCGCTCGGTCAGCAGGAGCTGCAAGTCTATACCGGCGCGACGCCGGCCAACTCCGAAGGCCAGGGGCTCTCCGGCTACATCAACCAGGTCATCAAGACCGGGACGTATCCGGCGAGCGAGACGCTCACCGGCTCGATCGGCGGGCCGACGTACTACCACAAGGCGACGGCCGAGGCCGGCGGCGCGAACCGCGCGCGCACGTTCTCGTACTACGTCGGCGTCGGTGGCTACGACCAGCAGTTCCGCTACGTCGACGACAACAACGCCGTCGGCTACAGCCAGTACGGCCAGGTGCTGAACTACGTGGCCTCGCCGACCGGCTGCACGGGGACCGCGACCGACAACAACTACTCGGCCTGCTACGCGAACGGGTTCGGCCCGGGCGGCTACGCGATGGCGCCGTACAACTTCGGCTACCAGTCGGGGATCCAGTCGCGCGACGCGGTCGTGAACCTGCACATCGGGCTTCCGCAGAAAAACGGCAACCGCGACGACGTGCAGCTGCTATGGGACAGCCAGCTGCTCCACAACACGTTCTACTCGTCGGTGAACGACCTGGGCGGACCCGCTGCGGTCATCAACGTCTTCGGCGTTCCGGCGACCTGGACCGACGGCTTCCTCTACCACGGCGCGCTCGGTCAGACGGTTCCGCTGACGTTCAACTTCGCGAACCAGATCGGACCGTATTTCTTCCCGTCCTCGCCGACGGGCCGGCTCCCGGGCTCGCCGCTCCCGGTCGACGCGCGCGACTCGCAGTGGAACGGCCAGTCGATCTTCAAGCTGCAGTACCAGAAGAACATCGGTAGCAACGCGTACCTGCGGCTTTACGGATACACGTACTACTCGGAGAACATCCAGAACGGGCCGATGAGTGCGTTCCTGTCGACCGGCGCCGGCGGGAACCTCGCGCAGACCAGCGCCTCGCGCGACTACACGGTCGGCGCGCACACGCGCGGCGTCGCGCTCGCGTTCTCCGATCAGCTCACGCCGAAAAACCTGCTCAACGTCGCGGCGAACGTCACCGGCGCGACCTCGACGCGCTCGAACGCGACCACGATGCTCGACGGCTCGGGTTCCGGCTCGCGCTTCGCGGTGCTGGTCGACCCGAACAACCTGATGAGCGGGATCTGCTACAAGTACGCGGCCGGCGCCGCGACGCCGACGACCTGCACGGTCAACGCGTCGAAGTCGAGCCTCGCGACGTGGCTCTCACTGTCGAACCCGACCAACGCCGTCCCCGCGGGGACGCTGTGCGGTCCCGACCCGTGCCAGTACTTCCTCGCCGAGAACGGGATGCGCGCGAGCTACAACGCCGTCTCGCCGACGTTCTCCGCGCTCTCGGTCACCGACGAGTGGCGCCCGAACGACAAGCTGCTGCTGAGCTTCGGCGTGCGCAACGACCAGTTCCGCTTCAACGACGCCGACACGCGCCCCGGCGATCCGGCGCGCCAGTTCTGGTTCGCCGCGTTCAACCACGACTTTTGCATCAGCAACGCGACCGGCGCGCCGGTGGCGAACAACCCGACGACGGCGTGCCCGGCCGGCACGACGGTCCCCAACCTGCAGAACGTCTCGCGCCAGTCGAACACCTACAACGTCTTCCAGCCGCGGCTCTCCGGCACGTACACGTTCGATCCCGACACGGTCGCGCGCTTCAGCTACGGCAAGTACGTCGAACCGCCGACGAGCGCCGAGCAGCAGTTCGACACGCAGCAGGAGAACCTCGCCGCGTATCTCGGCACGAACTTCTACCACTTCGGGTTCACGACGCCGGGGCACGACATTCGGCCGTCGATCTCGGACAACTACGACTTCTCGATCGAGCACCACTTCAAGAACTCGGACTGGTCGATGAAGCTCACGCCGTTCTACCGCCACACCAAGGACCAGACGCAGAGCTTCTACCTCGACCAGCAGTCGGGCTTCACCGCGTACTTGAACGTCGGGAGCCAGACCAGCAAAGGGGTCGAGTTTCAGCTCAACAAGGGCGACTTCTCGCGCAACGGGCTCGCGGCGCTGCTGGCGCTGACGTACACCGACAGCAACATCGTCTACAACCGGCTCTCGAACGGGACGACGATCGTCAGCCAGATGAATCAGGACATCGTCAACTACAACTCCTACACGTCGTACTGCGCGTCGCACGCGACCGACAAGAAGTGCGCGGGTGGCTCGCAGACCGGTTCGGCGGCGCCGTGCTACGACACCTCGGGCAATCCCGATCCCGGCTGCGCCGCGGGCGACATCGCGAACCCGTACTGGAACGCGCCGGTGCAAGGGTTGCTCGACCCGACCGCGCGCTACGCGCCGTACGACCTCTTCCCGGGACCGGTCGGCGGCGCGGCGGACTCGTTCGCCGTTCCCTACGCGGCGGTCTTGGTGCTGAACTACAAGCACGACAAGCTGGCGATCACGCCGAGCTTCCAGTTCCAGGGCGGCGGCCGCTACGGCTCGCCCGAGTCGATGATCGGCGTCGATCCCGCCTCCGGCTGTGCCGCGTTGACCGGCGGCACGACGAACGACCCGCGCTATCCGTATGGCGCGAGCGCCGGATTGCCGTACGACGCGACGACCTGCGCGGGAACGATCCCGGTGCCGAACCGGTTCACCAACCGTTTCGACGGGATCGGCGCGTTCGTCAATCCCGCGCAGTTCATGGCGAACCTTCAGGTCAGCTACCAAGTCTCGCGCAAGGTCACGCTCGTTGCGACGTTCGCGAATCTCGTCAACACGTGCTTCGGCGGGACGAAGGCGGCCTGGACGTACAACGACCACAACGTCTGCTCGTACGGCGTGAACAACACGCAAGGCGGGATTCTGCCGGTCGCCAACGTCTACAACCCCGGCTCGGCCTTCCAGCCCGTCGCCGAGTTCCCGTACGGTGCGTACCTCGGCGCGTACAACGACGCCGAGAACTCGACGAAGATGCCGTTCAACGTCTTCGTCGAGGCGCGCATCAAGATGTAGGAGACCACCGATCCGCATCGTCGAGATGACCGTCACCCCGGTGGCGATCGCCGACCCGCCGCTGCGCAGCTCGTACGGCCTGCACGCGCCGTACGCGCTGCGCGCGATCGTCGAGCTGCGCAGCGAGGACGGGGTCGTGGGGATTTCCGAGACGCGCGGCGGCGACAAGATGCTGGCCGACCTCGAACGGGTGCGCGACGTCGTCGTCGGGAGCGATGCGCGCGGCCTGACGCACCTGCAGGAGCGCGTCACGGCGGCGCACGCGGCGACCGCGCGCAACACGGTCCCGGGCGAGCGAACGAATCCGCGCGACGTCCCGCTGCGCGTCTACGGCGCGCTCGAGGTCGCCGCGCTCGATCTGGTCGCGCGCGCGGAAGGCGTTCCGTTCTGCGACCTGCTCGGCGGGCGCGTGCGCGACACCGTTGCGTTCTGCGGCTATTTGTTCTACAAGCATGCCGGTGGCGGCGGCGAGGGCGACGACGCGCGCGAGGACGTCTACGGCGAAGCGCTCACGCCCGGCGCGATCGTCGCGCAGGCGCGGGCGCTCCGCGCGCGCTACGGCTTCGCAAGCCTGAAGCTGAAAGCGGGCGTCCTCGACCCCGAGGTCGAGGCCGACGCGATGCTCGCGCTGCGCGACGCGTTCGGCCCCGGCGTCCCGCTGCGGATCGACCCGAACTGCGCCTGGACGCACGACACGGCGTTGCGCGTCGTGGAGCGGCTCCACGGCGTCGTGGAGATCGTCGAGGACCCGGTCAGCGGGATCGGCGGAATGGGCGCGCTCGTCGCGGCGATGCGCGAGCGCGGGATCGCGATCCCGCTCGCCAGCAACGTCGCGGTGACGTGGTTCGACGACATCCCACCGGCGGTCGCGTGCGACGCGGTGCAGATGATCCTCGGCGACCATCACTTCTGGGGCGGACCCCGCGCGATCACCGACCTCGGCCGGCTCTGCGAGACGTTCGATCTGCAGCTCGCGATGCACTCGAACAGCCACCTCGGCGTCTCGCTGATGGCGATGGTGCACGTCGCGGCGGCGACGCCGCAACTCCGCTACGTCTGCGACACGCACTACCCGTGGCAAGACGCCCGCGACGAAATCGTCGAAGGCGGCCGCGTCGCGATCGTCGACGGGGCCGTCGCGGTTCCGACGGCCCCCGGCCTCGGCGTCACCCTCGACCGCGACGCCCTCGCCCGCGGCCGCGAGCGTTACGAGCGCCAGCCGTACCGCAAGCGCGACGACACGGCCGAGATGCGCAAGCACGTCGACCCGGCCTGGACCCGAACCGTCCCCGCCTGGTGAGCCGGGCGAGACAGAAAAAAGAAGGGTGTGCCTACCCCCACTGCGGGGCACACCCTTGCCGGGACACCAGCCCACTTGTCCCCGCCCCGGGCCTTTTTTGGCCTGGGGCGCCCTTTTTGTACCCGCCGGCGCAACCTCTTCGGCCATGCGTCCGGTCCCTTCGGCAGACGAGGCGGCAGAGCGATCTAATCGAAGATTAACGGAGGTTACGATTTCTTTCGCCATGGGCCGCCGAACTACGAACGAACGGGTGCCGAAGGGAGTTTGGTCACGGAAGAGCTCGAACGCCTCGAGGGCCATGCCGTCTCGGTCATCCGAGACGCCTACCGGCTGTTTGCCCCGTGCTGTGTCCTGTGGTCGATGGGCAAGGACAGCACGGCGCTCCTGTGGCTGATCCGCAAGGCCTTCCTCGGCACGGTCCCGATGCCGGTCGTTCAGCTCGACACGGGGATGGAGCTGCCCGAGGTGTACGACTTCCGCGACCGGATCGCGGATGAATGGAAGCTCGACCTGCGCGTCGAGCCGTGCCCGCCCGAGGACGCCTGCGACCCGACCCTTCCGCCGCAGGCGCGCGCCGCCGCGCGCAAGACCGAAGGGCTGCGCACGCTGTTGCTGCGCGACGGCTACCGTGCCGTCCTGGTCGGGATTCGCCGCGACGAGCAGGCCACGCGCGCGAAGGAGCGGCTCGTCAGCCCGCGCGGACTCGACGGGACGTGGAACGTGCGCGAGCAGCCGCCGGAGTTCTGGGACTACACGCTCAGCGAGATCCCACACGGCGGGCACGTGCGCGTGCACCCGCTGCTGCAGTGGACGGAGCTCGACGTGTGGCGCTACACGCGCGCCGAGGCGATCCCGATCGTTCCGCTGTACCTCGCGCGCGACGGAATGCGCTACCGCTCGCTCGGCGAGATGAACATCACCGTACCGGTCCGCAGCGACGCCGCGACGATCGACGACGTCATCGCCGAGCTCGCGACGACCGATGAAGCGGAACGCGCCGGCCGCACGATGGACCACGAGAGCGAAGCCTCGTTCGAGCGGCTGCGCACCGGGGGATACCTGTGACGCGGCCCCTTCGGCAAGCTCAGGGTGACGGGGGCGCTCAGGGTGACGTCCGTATCGTCGTGCTCGGTCACGTCGACCACGGCAAGTCGACGCTGATCGGGCGACTGCTCCACGATACCGGTTCGCTGCCCGAGGCGCGGATCGCGGAGGTCGTTGCGAGCAGCCGGCGGCGTGGGCTCGCGACGGAGTGGTCGTTCGCGCTCGACGCGCTCCAGGACGAGCGCGATCAGGCGGTGACGATCGACACGACGCGTGTCTGGCTGACGCTCGGCGGCCGGCGCTGCGCGCTGATCGACGCGCCCGGACACGAAGAATTCCTCGCCAACGCGATGACCGGCGCGAGCGACGCCGACACGGCGGTCCTCGTCGTCGACGCGGAGCGCGGCGTCGAGGACCAGACGCGCCGGCACATCTACCTGCT
>JAFAMK010000276.1 GCA_019233415.1 Vulcanimicrobiota bacterium | reverse complement strand
AAGGCGAGCGCGTCTCGCGCCCCTTCGCGCTGCGCGCGCAGGCCGCCGCATTGCAGGCAACGCTCGCCGAAGCGGCACTCCACGTGCGCGACACCGCGCTCGCACGCCACGCCGCGCGCGCGGCACTCCGCGCCGCCGACGCGGCCTGGTACGGCCGCGACGCCCAGCGCACGCGCACGCTCGCCACGCGCATCCTCGCACGCGCCGACGCACTCGACGGCGACCCACGCGCCGCGTTCGCCGCGATCGGCGACGCGGGCGACGACGATCCGCTGACGCACGCCGATGCCGCCGTCTTCGCAGCGCTTGCGAACGCGAACGATACCGCGGAGCGGCGCGCGCGTGCCCGCCAGGCGCTCGCGCAGGCCTCGCCTGTCGATGCTGCCGACGCCGTTGCGCTCTGGTCGGCGAGCGAACTGCTGAACCTGCTCGACGTGCACGCCGGCGAACGCGTGACCGTGGCACCGCCGCGCGTGACGCCGTTCGACGGCCTTCTCGCGCGCCGCACGGAGCTTGCGCGCGCGAGCGAGGGCGGTCCGCGCTTCGAGACGCACATCCTCGCGCTGCTCGCGCCGCCGCAGCTCGGCGACCGGGTGGCGCTGCCGAAGGCCGCCGAGACGCCGCTCGAAGCGCTGACCGCGCGCGAGCACGAAATCCTCGAACTGCTCGCGGGCGGTCTTACGAACCGCGAGATCGCGCAGCGCCTCGTCGTGTCGGCCCGCACCATCGAGACGCACGTTGCCCGCGTCACGGGAAAGCTGGGGGTGAACTCGCGCGCCCGCGCCGTCGCGCGCGCGGTCGCGCTGGGGATCGTCGCGGCGCCGACCGATGTCGCCTGACCGGCGTCTGAGGGGAATCCGTAGGGCGGCGGTGGAGAAGGGGGCCGTGAGCCAGCGCGCCCCCAAGACCTCCCTAGCGCTCGTCGTCGCGGCGATGGGCGTCGTCTTCGGGGACATCGGAACGAGCCCGCTCTACACCCTCAAGGTCTGCCTGGGCCTCGCGGGTTCGAAGGGCGGGTTCGACGACGTGGTGGGCATCTGCTCGCTGCTCTTCTGGACCCTGACGATCGTCGTGTGCGTCAAGTACGTGACGTTCATCATGCGGGTCGACCACGACGGCGAGGGCGGGATCCTCGCGCTGCTCGCGCTGGCCTCGCCGGCGCAGCAATTCGGCAAGACGATCAAGGCCGGCGCGCTGACGCTGGTCGTGATCGTCGGCGCCTCGATGCTGCTCGGCGACGGGATCATCACGCCGGCGATCTCGGTGATCTCCGCGGTCGAAGGGATCAGCGTCGCCTCGTCGGCGGCCCAGCCGTACATCGTCCCGATCTCGCTGATCGTGATCGTCGCGCTGTTCGCCGTTCAGCGGCGCGGCACGGAGAAGGTCGGCGGGCTGTTCGGGCCCGTCATGCTGGTGTGGTTCGTCGTGATCGGCGTGCTCGGCGCGCTCGCGCTCGCGACGCATCCGGAGGTGCTGCAGGCGCTCGACCCACGCCACGCGATGCACTTCGCGACGCGCAACGGGCTCGTCGGCTTCACGATCCTCGGCGGCGTCATCCTCGCGGTGACCGGCGTCGAGGCGCTCTATGCCGACCTCTCGCACTTCGGCCGCCGGCCGATCGTCCTCGGCTGGTACACGATCGTCTTCCCGGCGCTGATCTTGAACTATCTCGGCCAGGGCGCGAAGCTGCTCGGCGACCCGCGCGCGTTCGACAACCCGTTCTACGCGCTGGCGCCGAGCTGGGCGCTGATCCCGATGGTCGTCCTCGCGACCGTCGCGACGGTGATCGCCTCGCAGGCGCTGATCTCGGGAACGTTCACGCTCGTCGAGCAGGCGATCGCGCTGAACCTCGCGCCGCGCGTCGACGTGCGCCACACCTCGCACCGCTACAAGGGCCAGGTCTACGTTCCGTCGATCAACCGCTGGCTCGCGGTCGGCTGCGCGCTGCTCGTCGTCACGTTCCGTTCGAGCGATCGGCTCGCGTCGGCGTACGGCCTCGCGGTCGCGTTCACGATGTTGTGCACGTCGCTCGCGTTCTACGTCGTCATCACGCGTACGCTGAAGTGGAACCGCGTCGTGGCGACGATCCTCTTGATCTTCTTCGTCACCGTCGACGGCAGCCTCGCCCTCGCCGGCCTGCCGAAATTTCTCGACGGCGGCTGGATTCCGATCTCGATCAGCGCGGTGCTCGTGCTGATGACGCTGACGTGGCTCGAAGGGCGCCGCGGCCTCACCAAGGCGCTCGCCGAGCAGCAGACGCCGATCGAGGACGTGCTCGAGAAGCTTCCGGCCGGGATGGGCGAGCACGGCACGATGGTCTTTCTGACGCCCGACCCGCGCGGCGTGCCGTTTCTCGCGCACCACCGCTGGGTGCGCGACCGCGCGCAAGAGGAGCGGATCGTCGTACTCAACATCGCGCGCTCCGGCCGCCCGTACCTCGACCACGAGGAGCGGGTGACGATCGAGCGGCTCTCGCTGCGGCTGATTCGCGTGATCGCGCGCTTCGGCTACATGGAGGCGCCGCGCATCGACCCGATCCTGCGCTCGTGCGGCGCGTTCGGCCTCGACCTCGACCGCGACGACACGTCGTTCTTCTACGCCGACCCGAAGATCGAACCCGATCCGAAGCATGGGATGCCCGGCTGGCGCCGCGAGCTGTTCGTCACGCTGCTGCGCAACGCGCGCCCGCTTCCCGACGACCTGCGCATCAAGGCCGAGCGCCGGATCGAATTGGGCGTGACCGTGACGCTCTAATGCTGATCACGATCTCGCGCGCGTACGGCGCGCGGTCGAAAGGCGTCGCGAAACGGGTCGCCGAGCAGCTCGGCTACCGGCTCGTCGACGAGCAGCTGCCGGTCGTCGCCGCGTGGCGGCTGGGGACCTCGGCCGAGTACGTCGAGACGGTCGCGGAGCGGCCGCGCAAGTACGGCCAGCGCGTGCTGGAGCAGCTCGGCGGCGGTGTTCCCGAGGCGGTGCAGCCCCCGGCGCCCGACGACGTCGCGGTCGAGACGCGCCGCGCGATCGAGGAAGCGGTGCGCGAGGAAGCGGCGGCCGGCGACGCGGTGATCGTCGGGCGCATGGCGGGTGTCGTGCTCGGGCGGCGCTCGGACGTGCTGCGCGTCTTCGTGCACGCGCCGCTGGAGTGGCGCATCGCACACATTGTTGAGTCGCTCCACGTCGACGAGGCGACGGCGCGGGTGGAGATCGCACGCATCGACGAGGCCAGCAAGGCGTACGCGCGCGAAGGGTATCGCGTGAGCTGGAACGATCCCCGCATCTACGACCTCGTGCTCGACACGGCGCGCTTCGGGGTCGACGTGAGCGCCGCGATCGTCGTCGCCGCCGCGCGCGCCCTGGGCGCGTGAACGACGCCGAGTCCCGCATCCCCGACCGGCGGCCCGGGCTCCTCGGGCCGTTCCGGTTCCACGACTTCCGCCTGCTCTGGGCCGGGCTGCTCATCTCGAACCTCGGCACGTGGATGCAGTTCACGGCGCTCGGCTACTACGTCGCCTCGCTCGCACCGAACGGCCGGATCGGCGCACTCGACATCGGGCTGATCGGCGCCGCGCGCGCGGTCCCCGTCCTGCTGCTCTCGCCGTTCGCTGGCGTCGTCGCCGACCGCTATCCGCGCCGCATGGTGCTGTTCACGACGAACAGCACCGCCTCGTTCCTCTCGTTCGTGCAGTTCGGGCTGATCGCGACCGGGCACGCCCCGCTGTGGGCGCTGATGGTCACCAGCGGCTTGCAGGCCGGAACGCAGTCGTTCGACGCGCCGGCGCGCCAGAGCTGGGTCCCGCTGATGGTCCCGCGCGAGTACGTCGGCGGCGCGATCGGGCTCAACTCGGTCGCGTTCAACGCGCCGAGCATCGTCGGGCCGCCGCTCGCCGGGCTCATCATCGCCGGGATCGGCGTCGCGCCGTGCTTCGCGGTGAACGCGCTCACGACGCTCGCGGTCGTCGTCGCGCTCGTCTTCATGCGGCCGGCGCCGCCGTCGAGCACGCGCCGCGGCCACGTCTTCGGCGCGATCCTCGAAGGCGTGCGCTTCCTGGCCGCGCACCCGGTTCTGCGCTGGGTCGTGCTGCTGCTCGTCATCACGTCGCTGACGATCCGGCCCTACAACTTCCTGCTCCCCGCGTACGCGGTGCACGTCGTCCACACCGACGCGCGCGGGCTCGGCTGGCTGATGGCCGCGAGCGGGATCGGCGCGATCGTCGGCGCATTCTTCACCGCGGCGACCGGTGGCGCACGGCGCGGCGTGATCTGGGTGATCTCCGCGGCGGTCGCCGCGCTCGGCGTCACGGTGCTCGGGCTGACGGCGCAGTTCCCCGTCGCGGCGGTGTCGCTGACCGTGACGGGACTCGCGACGCTCAGCTTCATCGGCTCCTCGAACATCCTCTTGCAGACGCTCGCGCCCGACGAAATGCGCGGGCGCGCGATCTCGGTGTACTCGATGATCCTGCTCGGCTTCGTCCCGTTCGGTTCGCTCCTCATCGGCTCGCTGTCGACGCTGCTCGAGCTGCGCTGGACGCTCGTCCTCGCCGGCGTGCTCTGCACGGCATGCGCGCTTGGGATCGCGCTGACGCAGCCGCAGGTGCGCGACGCATGACCGGCGTGCTGCTCACGGCGATCCTGGCCGCGATCGTCGGCCTCGCGCTGCTGGCGAAGAAGCTGCACGTCCCCTACCCGATCGTCTTCGTGCTGGGCGGGCTCGCCATCGGCCTCATCCCCGGTGCGCCCGCGATCACGCTCGCGCCGGAGACCGTCTTCCTGCTGTTTCTGCCGCCGCTGATCTTCGGTGACGGCTGGACGACCGACTACCGCGAGTTCAAGCGCTACTACCAGCCGATCTTCCTGCTTGCGATCGGCCTGGTCGTCTTCACCTCGGCGATCGTCGCGGTCGTCGCGCACGTGATGATGGGCTTTCCGATCGCGCTCGGGTTCGTGCTTGGCGCGATCCTCTCGCCGACCGATGCCGTCGCGACCGACGCGATCGCGGAAGAGGTTCCGCTCCCGAAGATCCTGATGACGCTCATCAGTGGCGAGAGCCTGGTCAACGACGCGACGGGCCTCGTGCTCTACCGCTTCGCGGTGACCGCGGTGGCGACCGGCGTGTTCTCGCTGCTGCTCGCGACGCTGCAGTTCGTCTACGTCGTCGTGGTCGGGGTCGGGGTGGGCCTTGCGATCGCGTGGGCGATCGAGAAGCTGATGATGGCGATCCGCAAGGCTGGGCTCGCCGACGAGCTGATCACGGTCTCGCTGACGCTCATCGCGCCGTTCGCGCTATACGTCCCCGCCGACGCGCTCGGCGCGTCGGGCGTCCTGGCCGCGATGAGCGGCGGCATCTACCTGAGCCGCAGGACGAATACGATCTTCGACGCCGACTCGCGGATCGCGGCCAGCTCGATCTGGAACCTGCTGTTCTTCGTCTTCAACGGCGCGGCGTTCGTCCTGATCGGGCTGCAGCTGCGTACGATCGTGCGCGCGCTCAACGCGCATCCGCTGCCGCAGCTGATCGGCTGGGCGCTCGCGATCGCGCTCGTCGTCGTCCTGGTGCGGTTCCTGTGGGTCTTCCCGGTGGCGTACGGGCGGCGCCGGCTGTGGCCGTCGATCCGCGAACGCGAAGGGCCCGATCCGCCCTGGCAGGCGGTCTTCGTGCTGAGCAGCGCCGGGATGCGCGGGATCGTTTCGCTCGCCGCGGCGCTCGCGCTCCCCGTGACGATCGCGCCGGGCGTGCCGTTCCCCGAGCGCGACCTGATCCTGTTCGTCACCTTCGTCGTGATCCTGGTGACGCTGGTCGGCGAAGGGCTCGCGATGCCGTGGCTGATCCGCCGCTTCAAGCTCGAGGCGCACGAGGACACGCGCGAGCTCGCGACGGTGCGCGTGCGTCTCGCCGAGCACGTGCGCGATCACCTGCGCACACTCGAAGCCGACTTCACCTCGACGGCCGAGTGGGAGGTTGCGGGACGGCTGCAGGCCGACTACGAGCAGCGGATCACGCACTTCGCGGCGCACGCCGACGGCGTCGAGCCGGCCGACGACGCGCTGCAGCACGAGATCGAGCGGCGGCTGCGCCGCGAGGCGTACGCCGCCGAACGCCGCGCGCTGGCCGACCTGCGCCGCGCCGGCGCGATCTCGGACGGCGTCTACCGCACGATGGAGTGGGACATCGACCTGGCGGAATCCCAGCTCGCCTGAACCGGAACCGCCTCGCTCGCGACGAAGGGAAGTATGGTGCAAAAGCGACTGATCGTCCTCGCGCTGACGCTGCTTCCGCTCGCGGCGAGCGCGCAGGTTCCGATGCGCACCGGTCCGATGCAGGTTCTGCCGGGCACAGCTCCGGCGCAGGGGATCACGGTGCTGGGGCGCGGGACGGTCAGCTATCCGGTGAAAACGCTGTTCTTCCAGGCGTACGCGCACGGCCCGGCCGACGAGTCCGGCGTCGTCGCGGCGATGCGAGCGGCGGGAATCGACGATCCCGTCGTCGGTCCGGCCGAGGCTCGGGTCTCGACGGGGAACCCGACGATGCTGCGCGGGACGATCCGCGACGTGACGCGCGCGAAGCTGGACCACCTCGCCGATGCGGCGGCGAGCTATGCACGCGCGCACCCCGGGGCGGCGATCGACAACGTTCTCTTCTCGGCAGCGCCGGACGAGTGCGCCGCGCACGAGCAGGCCGCGCGCACGGCCGCGATCGCCGACGCGCGCCGCCGCGCCGAATCGATCGCGGGGCTGACGGGGCTTCAGATCGACGGCGTCCTCGCCGTGAACGAGAGCCTCTTGCCGTGCCCGAACGACGTGCCGCCGATCGCATACAGCAACGGACAACTCGACCTCGCGCGCCTGACCGCGAGCCTCACGATCACCGACAACGTCACCTTCGCCGCCTCGTCCGCCGGCGGCGCGAAGCGCCGGCCGCTCTGACCGTGGCGTGAACGTCGACGCGGCGCTCGACTACGCCGAACGCCACACGCTGCACGCGTTCGTCGTGCAGCGTGGCGGCGAGGTCGTCGCGGAGCGCTACGGCGGCGGGTACGGCGCGGCGAAGCCGCACGCGCTCTACAGCGGAACGAAGAGCTTCTGGGGCGTGCTCGCGGTTGCGGCGGAGCACGACGGGCTGCTCGCGCTCGACGAACCGGTCGGCGCGACGCTCGCGTCTTGGTCGGCCGGCGAAAAAGCCGGCGTGAGGCTGCGCGACCTGCTGCAGCTCACCAGCGGGATCGGCTTCGACGGACTCGGCAGCGCGGTGCCGACGTTCGACGCCGCCGAAGCGGTCGCACTCAAAGACCCGCCCGGCGCGACGTTCACCTACGGCGGAATTCCGCTCCAGGTGTTCGGCGCGGTCCTCGCGCGCAAGCTCGCGCCGCGCGGGCTCTCACCGAACGCGTACCTGCACGAGCGCGTCCTCGACCCGCTCGGGCTGCGCGTCGGCGCGTGGCGCACGCTCAAGGACGACACGCAGCCGCTCCCGACCGGCGCGTTCGTCGTCGCGCGCGAGTGGCTCAAGCTCGGGCAACTCGTGCTCGACCACGGCGCGTTCGGCACGCACGCGATCGTGCCGGAAGCCGTGCTCGCGCGCTGCTTCGTCGGTTCGCGCGCGAACCCGCGCTACGGCCTGTGCTGGTGGCTGAGCCCGCTCGACGACCACCCCGACATCGCGTACGCGAGCGGCTCGGGCGGTCAGGCGCTGTACGTGATCCCGTCGGAAGACACGGTCGTCGCGAAGTTCGGCCAGTCGTCGTCGTGGAAGCACGACGCGTTCCTGAAGAAGCTGCTGCGCTGAGCGCTCAGCGCTTCGAGGCGACGAAGTAGTAGTCGGTGAGCCGGAACCCGGCGGCTTCGAGCGCGCGGCGCTCGCGGCCGTCGACGTTCTCGACGGCGGCGCAGACGTGGCGACCCGTTGCCTCGATGCGGTCGGCGGCGGCGGCGAGCAGCGCCGCGCCGTAGCCGTTGCCGCGGTGCGGCGGGTGCACGACGACACGCAGCTCGGTCCACGTCTGGTCGAGCGGCTCGGACAGCACGATGCCGACCGCGTCGCCGCGGACCTCACCGACCTCCGCGACCGGCGCTTTGAACGCCGGCGCATGATCGCGCTGCAGCTCGCCCAGCGTCATCCGGTCGCGCTGCGAGGGCGGCCGGAACGCGATGCGCGCGGTGCGCTCGGCATCCATGCGGTGGACGAACGCCGCGCCGACCGGGCGAAAATTCAGCTCCAGCAGTGCCGCGGCGCGGCGCGTCTCGGCGTCGCCGCCGTAGAACCAGATCGCGCGCGCGCCGGTCGCGGCGAACGCGTCGGCGAGCCGGCGCGACGAATCCTCGCCGCGCGTCACGTCGAAGCGGACCAGCGTTTCGGCGGGGAGCAGCGTGCCGTCGGCGACGAACGCGACCGCAACGGCACGGTCGCCGTCGCGAATCGCGACGCCGCGCGAGCGCGCGCGCACGAGCCGCGCGCGCGAGAGGTCGGGGAACTGATCCAGATACATCCTTCGCGGTGCCGGAAAAGGAGAAGCGCGTCGCGAGCTTCCTCGCGACGCGCCTCCGACCCCTCAGTGGGTGGTGTGACTAGGCCGCCTTCTTGCGGCGCGTGGCCTTGCGGCGCGTGGTCTTGCGGGCGCCGGCCTTGCGGACGACTTTCTTGCCCGCGGTCTTCTTGCGCGTGGTCTTGCGCGCCGTGGTCTTCTTCGCGGCCTTCTTGCGGCCGGTGGTCTTCTTGCGGCCCGCGGTCTTCTTGCGGCCCGCGGTCTTCTTGCGCGCCGTCACCTTGCGGGTGGTCTTCTTGCGCGTCGTGGCCTTGCGCGCGGTCTTCTTGCGGGTCGTGGTCTTCTTGCCAGCGGCTTTCCGACCAGCGGCTTTCCGAGTCGATTTCTTGCGCGTCGTCTTACGACCCGACGCGGCCTTCTTTGCGGCCATGCGGTAGTGATACCGATCCTTTCCGCGTCCGCGGTATCCGACGGACGCGCGGAGATCCGGCGGGACGACCGCCGGATAGTTGCCTCCCTTATACCACTATTCACCTTGACGCGCAACTTTTTGGTGGAGACGGAGAGGAGTCGCACACGACGACGTCGACTTCGCGCGATGTTGCGCGTGCGCGCATGCGCTCACGCGGCGAAATTTCGCACGATAGCAGAAACGAGCCGCGGTGCCGTCGAGACGGTGATCTGGGCCCCTTGACGCCGGCCGCTGGGGAACGCTCGCTGCGAAGGAACCTTTTGCCACGCCGCGCAAGGCCGCGGGATGATGAGACGTTTGTCGGCGGCCGCGTGCGCGTTGGTGTGCGCTGCGGCCGTCTTCGCGCCGTTGTCAGCCAGCGCCGACGTGTCGGAAGCCAGCGCCCTGAGCTCTGGTCTCCTCGCACCCGCCAACGCATCGCTGAAGCGCGCGCTCCACGATCTGAAGGACACCAGCGACGTCCCGCAAGACGTCGCCCAAGCCAATCCACCCGGGACGCCGCAGCGCCCGCTGCGCAAACCGGGCCTCCCTCCGGGCTTCACCTATAACGTAGACGTCTCGTTCGCGTACCCGCTCAGCAACGTCGGCTTCAACGCCGGCGACCCGGGCGGTGTGGACGCGGGCTTCGGCTACGCGTTCTCGCGGACCCAGCGCCTAACGGCGGGTTATTACGAGATTCAGCAAGTCCCGGTCGGCTTCAGCAACGTCAACGTGCCGCTGTACCTTCAGGGCTTCAGCGGCCCCGGCACCAACCTTCCGGGCACGTCGCTCGGCACCGCGAACTCCGGCGTCGTCGACGTCACGACTAAGGACAAGATCTTCCAGATCGGTCTTCAGAACCTGTTCACCCTCGGGCCGCTCCCGATCGTGATCACCCCCAGCTACTTGACGCATACGGCGAAGATTGGGGGCCACGACGACTTCGCGACCGTCGAGTTCAACGGGTTCCCGGTCCGTGTACGCCAGCGTACGGAACAGGAATATCTGCTCCCGGTCACCCTGCCGTTCCTCGCCACGCCGAGGATGTTCGGGACGATGACGGTCGCCGCGCAGTGGCTCGTCCACCCGGCCGGTATCAACCAGACGAACCACGCGCAGACGTTCCTGCTCGGGTACCTGGAATACCGTGCGAACCGGGCGACGACGTTCTTCTTCCAGCCCTCGCGGCTGGTGCAGTACAACCCGGTCGATCCCTACCCCGAGTACACGCCGTCGTTCATCTACGGGCTCTCGCACCACTTCACCAAGCAGACCTTCGTGCAGATGACCGTGCTCGAAGGCGGCGCGACGAACTTCAACCACCAATGGGGGATCGTGAGCTTGACGTGCCAACGGCTTCCCTGCGCGCCGAGTCAGGTCGCGCCACAGCTGGCGGGTCTTCACGCGGCTGAGGTCCAGGTTCAGTTCGGCATCGGTTCGCCGACGGTGATTCCGCTGTGACGGGCCGTCTTCGCCTCGCCGCGGCGCTCGCGGCGTCCGTCGCCCTCGCATCGTGCAGCGGCGGCGGTTCGACCAAACAACTCACCGAAGTCGTCCCGCCGGTCGGCCATCCCGGCAGCGTCGCGACGGCGTCGAAGCTGACGATCGTCGGCGTCGGCGACAGCCTCACCGCCGGCGTGCAGTCCGGCGGCTTGATGGGCGCCGATCTTCCGGCGGTACCCGGACAGCTGCTCTTCACCCAAGGCACGCAGGTCCACGGGTTCTTCTCGATCCTATGGCAGCAGGCCAACGGCGTGAGCATGGCCGCGATGGGCGATCCGACGCAATCGCCGCTCCCGCTGATCACGCCGCCCGGGATCGGCGGAATGCTCGGCGCGACGGTGACGCCGAAAGGCTTCCCGGCGCCGCTTACCAACACGTGTGACAGCCACCAGCTGCCCGCGAACCAGTTCTCGTCGGCGCTCTCGCTGCGCGAGAACCCGGCGCTGAACCCGTGGGACGTCGGCATTCCCGGCCAGACGGTTCACGAAGCCTACTACATGGTCGGCGCGATCGGGGACTGCAACGTCACGCCGGCCGACGCGCCGGGTTCGTTCGTCCAGCTGAATACGCTGGTCAACGGCGAGAGCCAGAACTTCTGGCCGATCCTCGCCGGTTTCGGCCAGGGCGTCTCGCAGGTCCAGGCCGCGGCGTCGCTGCACGCGCAGGTCGCGACGGTCTGGCTCGGCTCGAACGACCTGCTGAAGATCGCGTTCTCCGGCGGGCTCTCCCCGGTGACGGCGCCGCAGGCGATGCACGACGACATGGTCCTGATCATCCGCAAGCTGCAAGGCGCCGGCTCGAAGGTCGCGGTCGCGAACCTGGTCGACGTCATGGGTGCGGCGACGTTCATCCCGCAGCCGGCCTGGCAGCAGACGCTGCAGACGTACATCGCCGGCGGATTCGTGGCGCAAGGCGTCCCCGCGCTGCTCGCGCCGACGCTCGCGGCACCATACGCGACCGCCTATGCGAACCAGGAGATCGCGCAGACGGGCCTTGGTACGGCCGGCTACTTCACGATCAACGCGCTCTTCAAGACGCTCCAGGCGGCGCAGTCGCAGATCCAACTGCTTCCTGTGCCAACGAACCCGAATTCGGTGCACGCACCGCCGCTCGGCTCCGGCGACTTCATCGCCGACCCGGTCGCGAACGAAGTGAAGGCGCTCAATGTGCAGTACAACGCCGCGATCGGCCAAGCCGTCACCGACACCGGCGCGGCGCTGGTCGACATCCACACGCTGTTCGCCACCGCCGAGGCCAATGGAAATGCGCTGCCGGTAAGCGCTTCGCCGCCATGCTGCAGCCTCGTGTACCGCGGCGGTTTCTTCGGCCAGGACGGGCTCCATCCGTCGAATACGGGCTACGCGGTGATCGCGCACGCGTTCATCCAAACGCTCAACTCGGCGTACAGCCTCGGAATCCCGGACATCAACCCCGGTGCGTATGCGGGCACAGATCCCTATGTGATGGGCAGCAGCAACTCGTACTACTCCTCGGCCCTCAGGGTGACGCGATGACGAAGGCAATCGCACCCCTCACGGCTCTGTCCCTCGGCGTCGCGCTCCTGGGCGCGGCGCCGGCCGGCCCGGCCGCGGCGTTCCTCGAAGCGTGGGCGAAGGTGCCGAGCTACACGACCAACATCAAGGTGCACGAGACGAAAGGCACCGACGTCCAGGACCGCACGTATCACTACGCGTTCCTCAAGCCGCACTTC
>JAFAMK010000243.1 GCA_019233415.1 Vulcanimicrobiota bacterium | reverse complement strand
CCGTTCGTCGAGGCGGCCGGAACGACGCTGCGCTGGGACCACCGCGAGACGACGAACCCGCTGCTGGGCAGCGTGCACGACCCGATCTACCAGGGCGCGCGGCGCGACTTCGCCGACAGCGCGGTTCCGGAGCCGAAGCTGGGCCTGGTGACGCGCGCACACGGCGGCGTGCTGTTCATTGATGAAATCGGCGAGATGGACGCCGCGATGCAGACGCGATTGCTGAAAGTGCTCGAAGATAAACGCGTTACGTTCGAGTCGTCGTACTACGACGAGCACGACCCGAACGTCCCTGCGTACGTGAAGAAGCTCTTCCGCGACGGCGCGCCGGCCGACTTCGTGCTGATCGGCGCGACGACGCGCGATCCCGACGCGATCGACGCGGCGATCCGCTCGCGCTGCGCGGCGGTCTATTTCGAGCCGCTCACGCAAGCGCAGGTCGCGCGAATCGTGTCCGAAGCAGCGGCGCGGCTCGGCACGAAGGTCGCGCGCCGCGTCCCCGACCTCGTCGCGTCGTACACGATCGAAGGCCGCAAAGCGGTGCAGATTCTCGCCGACGCCTACGGTCACGCGCTCGAACGCGCCGGCGGCACGCGCGGCGCGACCGTGCGCGAAGAGGACGTACTCGAAGTCGTGCAGGCCGGCCGCATCGTGCAGCACACGCCGGCGCGCGCGCGCCGCGTGAAGGAAGTCGGCAAGGCGCACGGCCTGGGCGTGATCCAGTACGTCGGCTCGATCGTCGAGGTCGAGGCGGCGGCGTTCCCCGCGCGCGAGAAGCGCAAGGGGACGGTGCGCTTCAACGACACCGCCGGCTCGATGGCGCGCGACGCGGTCTTCAACGCGACTTCGGTGATCCGCGCGATCGCCGGGCTCGATCCCGCCGACCACGACCTGCACGTGAACGTCGTCGGCGGCGGGAACATCGACGGCCCATCGGCCGGGCTCGCCTTCTTCCTGGCGCTCTACAGCGCGCTCACGCACGTCCCGCTGCCACAGGACGTCGCGGTGACGGGCGAGGTGTCACTCGCCGGCAACGTGCGCGCCGTCGGTGGAATTGTGGAGAAACTCTACGCCGCACGCCAGGCGGGGATGCGAGCCATTCTCGTTCCGCGCGAAAATGTGAAAGAGATCGAAGCGACGCCGGAGGGGATTGCCGTCGTCAGCGTCGGAACCGTCGCGGAAGCGCTCGCCGCGCTCGGCTTGCGTGTACCCGCGCCGCCGCTACCGGCGCGCCGGTCTCGTCCGAAAGCTTCCCGGTGAACGTCGTCCCGTTCGTCTCCGCCGTCGACCGCATCCCGCCGAGCAATCTCGAAGCGGAGATGGCGCTGCTCGGCTCGATCCTGGTCGACAAGGAGATGATGGCGACGGTCAGCGAGATCGTCCAGCCGTCGGATTTCTACGCGTCGCTGCACGAGACGATCTATCTCGCGCTCTACGCGCTGTACGAACGCGGCGAACCGCTCGACAAAGTTGCGCTCGCCGAGGAGCTGAAGAACCGCGGAATGCTCGACAAGATCGGCGGGCTCGCATACCTCGGTTCGCTGATGGACACGGTCCCGACCGCCGCGTCGGCCGAGTACTACGCGCGCATCGTGCGCGAAAAGTCAACGTTGCGCGGGCTGATCCACGCCGGCACGCAGGTCACGCAGCTCGGCTACGAATCGGAGGACGACGTCCCCGCCGCGATCGACCGCGCCGAGCAGGTCGTCTACGAGGTCGGCAACCGCAGCGACCACAACGCGTTCGCCGCCGTGCCGTCGCTGCTGCTCGGTGTGTTCCAGTCGCTCGAGCGGCGCCACGAGCAGAAGGGCGACCGCACCGGCGTCACCTCCGGCTTCCGCGACATCGACGACTACACGGCGGGCTGGCAGCCCGGAAACCTCGTCATCCTCGCTGCGCGCCCGGCGATGGGCAAGACCTCGCTCGCGCTGAACATGGCCGTCGCCGCCGCGAAGGACGAGAAGCGCCCCATCGCCGTCTTCTCGCTGGAAATGACGAAGCAGGAGCTCGTCGAGCGCCTCCTCTCGTCCGAAGCGAAGCTCGACGCCTCGAAGCTCCGCCGCGGCGCGATCGCCGACCGCGACTGGGAGAAGATCGGCCACGCGATGGGCGTTCTCCACGAACTCCCGATCTATCTCGACGATGCCGGCGCCGTGACCGTCACGGAAATCCGCTCCCGCCTGCGCCGCCTCAAATCGGCCCACGGCCTCGCCTGCGTCTTCATCGACTACCTCCAGCTCGTCCGTCCCGCGACCCTCGGCAAGGTCGTCAACCGCAACGAAGAGCTCTCCGAGATCTGCCGCACTCTCAAAGCCACGGCAAAAGACCTCGAAATCCCCGTCATCGCCCTCGCCCAACTCAACCGCGCCGTAGAAACCCGCGCCGACAAACGGCCCTTGTTGTCCGACCTGCGCGACTGCCTGGCCGGCGACGCGCTGGTGACGAACGCGGAAACGGGCGAACGCGTCCCGATGCGCGAGATCGTCGAAACGCAACGCCGGTTCGACGTCTGGGCAGTCGACGAGCAGCTCCGCCTCGTGCGCCGCCCGATCGTCGACTCGTGGAAGGTCGGCGAACAGCCTGTCTACCGCGTAACGACGAAGAGCGGCCGCGTCATCCGCTGCACCGCTGGTCACCGCTTCTTGACGGTCTCCGGCTGGTCCGAACTCCGCGACCTCACCGCTGGCCGGTCGATCGCCGTACCGCGGACCTACGTCGCGCCATCGACGACGAGCGAAATCTCAATCTCGCCGAGAAGGGCGCTCCTCTTGGGTTGGCTGATCGGCGACGGCCATCTCGGTGGCAGCGCAGCTGTCACCGTCGCGACTCGCGAGGACGCCGACTGCGTTGCTGCGCTCGGGGCTTCGGAGTTCGGGCTGCGCCCGAACGTCAAACCGGAGCGTGCCGGAACGACGGCGCTGCGGGTCGTGCTCACGACTGGCGCTCTGTGCGGGGCAGGCAAGAACCCGTTGACGACGTGGTTGCGCGGCCTCGGCATCTGGAAGAAGACTGGAGCGCGGAAACGCGTACCGTCGGCGATGTTCTCGCAGTCGGACGAGACCGTCGCCGCGTTCCTGCGCGGGCTCTTTCATGCCGACGGCTGCCTGACGCGAAGCGCGACATCGTCCCGCGTCACCGTGAAGCTCGCAACGATCAGCGAGGGCTTAGCCCGCGACGTGCAGCATCTGCTGCTCCGGCTCGGCATCAACGCGACCATCAAGAGCGATGCGCGCAACATCGGTGGATTCCGGACGAAGACGACCGCTCTGTGGTCAGTGATGCTCATGCAGCGCAGCGCGGTCTGCGCGTTCATGGAGCGGATCGGCTTCGTGGGCGAGAAGCACGCCCGCGCGGCGGCGAAGGTCGAGCCGGAGAAGCGCAACGATGCGGGCCAGTTCGATCGCATCCCGCTCGAGATCAACCTCCGCGTCGGCGCGCTGCGGGCGCAACGCGGCCTCTCGCATGCCGCGCTCGGCTGGCGCGACCAGGGCCAGGCGATGTCCCGGGAAACGTGCGCTCGGATCGCCGAACGGCTCGACGACGAGTTCCTGGACGTCCTGGCGACCTCGGACGTTCTGTGGGACCCGATCGTCTCGGTCGAGGAGCAGGGGATGGAGCCGGTCTATGACCTGACCGTCGGTGACCTCCATAATTTTTGCGCCGACGACGTCCTGACCCACAACTCGGGGGCGATCGAGCAAGAGGCGGATATCGTTACGTTTTTGTATAGGGACGTCTACTACAACAAAGAGACCTCGCCCGAGCCGGATGCGACCGAGCTGATCATCGCGAAGCACCGGAACGGGAAGGTCGGGACGATCAAGCTGCGGTTCCAGCCGGAGCACACCTTGTTCGTGCCCTACGGCGACGAGTCACATTATCCGAATCCTTAGGTGATGATCGAGATCATGCAGGGTACCGGCGGGATCATCCCCGCGCAGCTGACGCTCGGAGTCGCGGACATCGACGCGACCGAGCAGTTCTATGCGCGCATCCTCGGGATCACCCCGACCCGCCACGGCGACGCGATCCGAATCACGTTCGGCGAGTTCACCCTCGTCTTCGAGCACGCTCCACCAACCGAGCGAGCCAAGTTCGAGCTAGGTCTCCGCGTCCCTGATGCCGCTGCCCTCGACGCGATCGCCGAACGGGTCGGCACCGACACCTACGACCGCGACGGTGGCGGCCGAGCCCTCTTCGTCACCGACCCCGACCACTACACAATCGAACTCTTCGCCCGCTAGCGCGCCGTGGGCGTCGGCGATCCGCCCCGGATTCTCGTCACGACGTTCCGCGGCGGGAAGGCCGAGGAGTACGTCGACGCGCTCCGTCAGGCCGGCGCCGAACCGATCCTGGTCGATCCGAGCACCGATCCGCTTCCGTCCTTAGAAGGCGTGCACGGTCTGCTGGTCACCGGCGGCGCCGACGTCGATCCGGCGCTGTATGGAGCACCGGAATCGCCGCACATCACGCACGTCGACCGCGAGCGTGACGAGCTGGAAATCGCGCTCGTGCGCAATGCGCGCGACGCGAAGCTTCCGACGTTGTGCATCTGCCGGGGACTGCAGGTCGCGAACGTCGCGTTCGGTGGGACGCTGATCGCCGACATTCCGGCAGCGCTTGGCGACCATGCTGCGAATCGTCACGAGGTGCGCGGCGACGACGGACGCGCCGAGCGCGGCCTCATCCCCGGACACGTCGTGCGAATCGAGCCCGGCAGCACGCTGCCGCGAAGCGTCCGGACCCTGGAGGTCGAAACGGGGTCGCGGCACCATCAGGCCGTCGACCAATGCGCTGACGACCTGCGTGTGGTAGCGCGAACCGACGACGGGATCATCGAAGCCCTCGAGGCACGGTTCGACTCGCCCTTCTGGCTCGCAGTCCAGTGGCATCCCGAGTCCACGCGGGCGCTCGACGGCGGCGAGAGCCGCAGAATCTTTCTCTCGTTCGTCAGTGCCGCCCAGGTTTGTCGTACCTACAAGCCTGTCACGCGCTGAATCGCGAGCGACGACACCGCTACCGCAACCCACAACAAGAATCCGAACGCCAACGGTCGCGCACCTGCCCTCAGCAGACGGCGCAGTTCAGCCTGCAGGCCGATCGCGGCCAAAGCGACGCTGATCAGGAATACCGCCACCATCGCGATTCCGTCGTGCCAGCTAACGGGGACGACGCCGGTGCTGTTTACCAATGCGGCGGCTAGGAAGTAGAGGATGAACCAGGGGATGATGCGGCGCCAGGGGATGTGGGCGCCTTCGGCGCGTTTGGCGGCGGCGCGGAGGAGGGCGATTGCGCCGACGATGGGCAGAATCAATGTTGCGCGGGCTAGTTTGACGATGGTGGCGTGTTCGCCGGCTTCTTTGCCGTAGGTGAAGCCGGCGGCGACGACGGACGACGTGTCGTTGATGGCGGTGCCGGCCCACAGGCCGAAGGCGTCTTGCGTTAGGCCGAGGGCGTGGCCGATCGGCGGGAAGATCAGGACGGCGACGACGTTGTAGAAGAAGACCGTTGCGATCGCGAGTGCGATTTCGGCTTCTTCGGGTTCGATGACTGACGAGACGGCGGCGATCGCGGAGGCGCCGCAGATTGCGGTGCCGACGCCGATCATCGTTCGCAGTGCGCTGTCGAGATGCAGCGCGCGGCCGAGAAGCGGTGCGAGGATCAGTGCGACGGCGATCGTGCCGAGCGTGACGGGGAGGGTGCCGAGGCCCGTGCGCACGACGGTTGCGAGGGAGAGGCCGAACCCGCTGACGACGATCGCCGCCTGCAGGACGGTTCGGGCCGAGAACGCGAGCCCGGGTCGACATCGGTCGGGGAGCGGCACGGCGGCGCGGATCGCGACGCCGAGGACGATCGCGAAGACCGGCGCGCCGACGAGCGGTGCGACGTGCGCGCAGACGACCGCAACGACGGCGACCGCTGCCGCGAGAAGGACTCCCGGAATCAACTACGGTGCCGCGTGTGTTTCGGCGATTTCGTGCATCTCGGGATCGCCGATCCCGTGGCGCAGGTACGAGCGCGAGAGCGCGACGTACTCGGGGCCGGGATGCTCGACCCAGCCCAGCGATGCGCCTTCGAGCTGCTTCTTCACGACGGCTGGCGCGCCGGCGACGACGACGCGCGGCGGAATTTGCGCGTTTGCCGCGACGACCGAGCCCGCGGCGACGAGGCTTTGTTCACCGACGACCGCGCCGTTCAGCACGACCGCGTTCGAGCCGACGAGCGCGCCGCGCCCGATCCGGCAGTCTTCGAGGACCGCGCAATGGCCGACGGTCGCGCCGTCCTCTACGATCGTCTCGCAGTGCTCGCTCACGTGCAGCACCGAGTTGTCCTGGACGTTCGCGCCGTTGCCGATGCGGATCGGGCCGTTGTCGCCGCGAATCACGGTCCCGAACCAGATCGACGCCTCCTCGCCTACCTCGACGTCGCCGATCAGCACGGCGGTCGGCGCGACGAATGCGGAGCTCGCCACCTTCGGACGCTTCCCGCGGTACTCGATGATCATCCGGCCAGAATCCCTCCAGGAGCCTCGGTTTGAGCGAACACCGTCACCGTACCCCTCTACGCGGAACGAAGGTCGTCCCCCGCCCGAAGCCCGGCGACCCCGACTACACCGAGGTCAATTATCGCTATGCCGGGCAGTCAGGCCACATTCACGAGGTCGTCGAGATCGGCGGCCGCGAGCTGGCAAAGGTCGGGTTCGACGACCGCAAGATCGTCTATTACTACCTCGACGACCTCGAGCGCGAGGAGAGCGCGGAGAAGCGCACCTTCCACGACCTCCCCTGATGCCGCGGCTGTCGGCGCACTTACGGGCGCGCCGGGGTAAGTCGGCGGTAAGGACCCTCGCATAGGCTGTCCTCCGACGGGCGAGCTCAGCCCGGATGGAGGTTTGCAATGGGTCTTCCGAAAGGGCCGAACTGGCCGGTCTACTACCCGCCGCCGGTCCAAGTCAACATTCTCATGGTCATGGACGGGACGCGGCTCTCGTACTTCAAGAATCAGGATTTCAGCCTGAGCGACGTTCTGGACACGCTGAACCAGTCGCCGTGGTGGGTGAACTTCAACGTGACGAAGGCGCACCGCGGCAGCGATCCTGGCGGGACGCCGGATCTGCCGGGCTTCGCGTTCACGAATCCCGGCGTCGATCTCTCGAAGTACGACGAGGTCTGGTTCTTCGGCGACGACGGTCCCGACCTGACGCCCGACGAGAACGCCGTGATCGCGCAGTTCATGGACACGGGCGGCGGCGTCTTCGCGACCGGCGACCACGAAGAGCTCGGCGCCGGGATGGGCGCGGGCTTGCTGCGCGCGGGGCTGATGCGCAAGTGGCGCTTCGGTGGCCCGCTCGGCGATCCGCCGCCGGTCGAAGGGCCGACGCGCCACGACACGATGGTCCCCGGGCCCGACGGGCACTACGATTTCTACGACCAGTCCGACGACCGGCCGCAGACGATCTCGGTCCGCCAGTACCGCGGCTGGTCGATCTTCCCGTGGCTCCAGCAGTCGTACCCGCACCCGCTGCTGTGCGGCTCGAAGGGGCAGATCAACGTGCTCCCCGACCACATGCACGAGGGCGAGTGCGCGATCCCCGCGCCCGGAAACTACGGCGGCACCTCGTCGTTCGGCACGTCGATGCCGTACGCGACGACGACCTGGCCGGGAACGGTGCGCCCGGAGCTGATCGCCGACGCGACCGTCACCGCGCACGTCGACGACTTCTACGGCTCGGTGAACGGCAAGACGTTCCCGGTGCTGGCGGCGTACGACGGCCACCAGACGTCGGTCGGGCGCATCGCGACCGACGCGACCTGGCACCACTGGTTCAACGTCAACCTGACCGGCGACGTCGGGCCGTTCACCTCGGGCGGCGTCATGTCGCTGCCGGAAGCGATCGATGCGAAGGGCTTCACCGCATCGGCGCAAGGCAAGAAATATCTAGCGCAGATCAAGGAATACCACCGCAACGTCGCGATGTGGCTCGCGCCGAAGGCGAAGATCGACGCGATGTTCGCGACCGCGGTCGCCGGGCTGCCGTGGGTCTCGCCGCTCAACGAGTACACCGGAAACGAGCCGATCTATCTGCTCGGCGCCGACGCGCGCGATGCGATCGGCCGTATGGCGTCGCAGTGCATCGTCAGCCAGTGGCTCAAGAGCAGCCTGCCGCAGACCGCGGGACCGCTGTTCGACCCGACGATCGGCGAACGGCCGAACGGCGATCCCGCACCGCTGCGCGGGCTCTACCTCTACCGCGAGTTCGCGCTGGGCGGGATCGTGCGCGAGGTCTTCCGGCTGCGCGCAGCCCGTCCGCAGCAGCAACTCGCCCTGAAGGACGTGCAGGGCGCGATCGACCGCGGGCTGCGCGCGGGCCTCGGCGAGCTGATCGCCTACGAACGGCGCGCCGCGAAGCACACCGAACGGCTCGCCGAGGCGCTCGCGCCGTACGTGGTCGTCGACGAGCGGGCCTTAGCGACAGTTTAAGCCCGCGCGACGGGAAGCAGAAGAGGACGGCGGGATGCACGGCCGAACACCGAGCGCCGTGCTGACACCCGCCGCTCCCCCGCAGCCCGTCCCCGTCTATTCGGGCTTCGATTACGTCACCGTCGACGCGCAGCGCCGACGCGTCTACGCCGCGCACAGCGGCGCGCAGCGCCTGCTGATCGTCGACGCCGATTCCGGCAAGGTCGTCGGTCAGGTGCGCGTCGGCCCGATGCACGGCGTCGCGGTCGATCCCGCGACCGGTCACGTCTTCACCGGCAGCAGCGACAACACGATCAGCGAAGTCGACCCGGTCGCGCTGAAGGTCGTCAACCACGTCGAGGTCGACGGTGCGGTCGACGCGATCGCTTACGATCCGTCGAACGGCCACATCTACGCCGACGAGGACGACGGCACGAAGGTGTGGGTGATCGACGCGAAGACGTTCAAGGCGATCAAGACCGTGAAGATCCCCGGCAACAAGCCCGAGTATCTCGCGATCAACCCGAAGACGCACGAGGTCTACCAGAACATCGACTCCGACTCCGAGATCGCCGTGATCGATCCGAAGACGCTCGAAGTGAGCCGCACGATCAAGACGCCGGAGATCAAGCACAACCACCCGCTTCAGTTCGACGCGGGGTTCGACCAGATCGTGGTCGCCGGCGGCGGCGTGATGAGCGCGTACTCGCCCGACGGCACGAAGCTCGGACAGACCACGGCCGGGCGCTTCGACCAGTGCGATCTCGACCAGACGCAGCACATCCTCGCGTGCGCCGGCGACGGCGGCGTGACGCGCTATCAGCTCGTCCGGGGTGGAGCACCGAAGGAACTGGACAAGGTCGCCGTCGACGCGGGCGTGCACACGAATGCGATCGATTCCGCGACGCACGCGGTCTTCGCCGTGTGGGGCGACCGCGAAGGCAAGGGCGACTTCGTCCAGAAGCTCATCCCCGCGCCGTAAACCGGATGCTGGCGGCGAGCAGGACGCCGCCGCCCAGCGCCAGCATCGCGACGATCGGCTGAATCAAGTCGGTCGCGCTCGCGCCGCGCAAGATGATCCCGCGCAGTATTTCGAAGAAGTACGTGAGCGGAATCAGATAGCCAAGCCACTGCATGACCGGCGGCATCAGCGAGCGCTCGAAGAAAAATCCCGAAAGCAGAATCGACGGCAGCGTCAGCGCGAGGACGCCGAGCATCGCCGCGAGCTGCGTCTTCGCGTTGCTCGACACGAGCAGCCCGAGACCCAGCGCGGCCATGAGGAAGCCGATCGACAGGACGATCAGGAGCGGTACGCTCCCTGCGATCGGGATGGCGAAGATGAAGCGCATCGCGGCGAGCACGAGCAGCATGTCGACGAAGCCGATGATCGCGTACGGCGTGATCTTGCCGAGCATGAGGCCGAGCGCGCCGATCGGCGTAACCATGATCTGATCGAGCGTCCCGCGCTCGCGCTCGCCGACGATCGAGAGCGCGGTCAGGAACATCGTGATGAGCTGCATGATGAGCCCGATCAGCCCCGGGACGAGGAAGTTCGCGCTGCGCAGACCCGGGTTGAAGAGCACGCGCGCCCGCACGTCGACCGGCGGCGGCGCCCGCACGCGCAGCGACGCCCCGATCGCGCCCGCCGCGGCGAACGCGGGCTGCGCGACCGTCGCGTCGGAGCCGTCGATCAGCGCCTGCACCGGCGCGATGCGGCCGGCGCGCAGGTCGGCCGTGAAGGTCGGCGGGATGTCGAACGCGGCCTGGACGCGGCCGGCGATGATCGCGCGCTGCAGCGCGTCGCGCGAGCCGGCGTAGGCGACGACGTCGAACGTGCGCGAGGCGCGCAGCGCGTCGACGAACGCGATCGACTCGGGACCGCGGTCTTCGTTCAACACCGCGGCGGCGACGTGCTCGACCTTCGTGTTGATCGCGTAGCCGAAGAGCGTCACCTGGATGATCGGCAGCATGACGGCCAGGATCAGCGTCGCGCGGTCGCGCACGACGTGGCGCAACTCCTTGTAGAGCACCGCGCCGTAGCCGCGCAGATCGAACGGGCTGCGCTTCACGGATGCTTCCGCCGCTCGCGAGTCAGCGCGACGAAGACATCTTCGAGCCCTGGCTCGATCGGTTCGACCGCGCCGTCCGCGACGCCGAGGTCCTGCGCCATCTGCGCGGGCGTCACATCGGCGGCGACGACCAGGTGCAGCGTGTCGCCGAAGATCGTCGCGTCGCGCACGTACGCCGCACCGCGCGCCTTCGCCAGAAGCGCAACCGCGTCGTCGCCGCGCACGCTGAAGCGCGTCGTCCCCGGCGGCGTCACGCCGGGCAATGCCTTCAACTCGGCGCGGCTGCCGATCGCGATCAGCTCGCCGCCGTCGATGTAGCCGACGCGCGCGCAGCGCTCGGCCTCGTCCATGTAGTGTGTCGTGACGAACAGCGCGACCCCGCTCTCGCTCAGCCGGAAGAGAAGGTCCCACAAATCGCGCCGCGCGACCGGGTCGATCCCCGCCGTCGGCTCGTCGAGGAAGAGCACACGCGGCTCGTGGAGGAGCGCCGCGGCGAGCGCGAGCCGCTGTTTCCAGCCGCCCGAGAGCGTCGCGGCGAGCTGGTGCCGGAACGGTTCCAGACTGGAGAACGCGACGAGCCGGTCGATTCGCTCGCGCCGCTTCGCGCGGCTCAGCGCGTACGCGCGCCCGTAGAACTCGAGGTTCTCCGCGACCGTCAAGTCACCGTACAGCGAGAACGACTGGGACATGTAGCCGATCGTGCGGCGCACCGCGTCGCCGTGCGTGCGAATGTCGAGGTCGCAGATGCTGGCCTCGCCGCGCGTCGGCTCGACGAGGCCGCACAGCATCTTGATCGTCGTCGATTTCCCGCTCCCGTTCGGGCCGAGGAAGCCGAAGATTTCGCCGCTCGCGACTTCCAGGGTCACATCGCGCACGACGGTGCGGGCGCCGAACGTCTTGCTGAGCCCGTGGGCCGCAATGGCGGGCGCGCTCACGGCACGGCCACGGCGACCGTCGTGCCGGCGTGGAGTGCGCCGCGTGGGTCGTGCACGCGGACTTTCACGCCGAACGAAAGCACCGCGCGATCGCTCGCGGTCTGCACGTCCTGCGGCGTGAACTGCGCCTGCGAGTCCAACTGCTCGACGACGCCGTCGAAGTGCACGTTCGGCAGCGCGTCCGAGGTCACGGTGACGTGCGCGCCGACTGCGACGTGCCCGAGCTTTTCCTGCGGCACGTAGACGCGCGCGTACGGGTCGCCGCGCGCGTCGATCGTCGCGATCGGCGCGTTCGGCGCGACGAGGTCGCCCGGATGGAGGTCGAGCGCGGTGACGACACCGCTCGCCGGCGCCCGCACGAGTGTCTCGTCGAGCCGCACCTGCGCGGCGACCGCGTCGGCCTGCGCGGCGCGCACGGCGTCTTCGGCCTGGCGCACCTGCGCGGGACGCGGGCCCGCGGCGAGCGAGCGGTACTGCTCCTGCGCCGCGCGGTACGCCGCGAGCGCCGCGGCGGCAGTCTGCGGCAGCGAGACGGCGGTCGTGTCGACCGCCTGCGCGCGCGCCGCGCGCACGCCGGCGGCGCGGTTCGCGAGCTGAGCGTTCGCCTGCCGCTCGCGTGCGACCGCCGCATCGCGCTGCTGCGCCGAAATGTCGCCCGTTGCGAACAGACTGCGCATGCGGTCCGCGTCGGCGCGCGCCTGCACCGCGGCGGCGCGCGCGTCGGCGAGGTTCGCGGACGACTGGCGCACCTGGCTGCGCGCGACCGTCGCCTGATACGGCTGCGTCGCGCTCGCCGCTTCATACTGCGCGCGCTGCTGCTCGGCGAGCGCCGCGGCGCGCGCGAGGTCTTCGGGCCGCGTCCCCGCACGCAGGTCGGCGAGCGCGGAACGCGCCTGCGCCAGCCGCGCCGTCGCACCGGCGAGCGCGGCCCGTTCCTGATCGTCCTCGAACCGCAGCACGATTTGACCGGCCTGCACCGGCGCGCCGTCGCTCACCGGAACGCTCGCGACGCGGCCGCCGACCGTGCTCCCGACCGCGGCGCTGTTCGCCTGCAGCGTCCCGCTGTAGAGGTCCTCGGCGTGTCCGCCGCACGCGCACAGCGCCGCAGCCGCCGCAGCGAGCGATGCAACGTGCGCGAGTCGTCTCATCGGTGCCCTCCCGTCGTCGTCGCGCGTGGTTCCACCAGCGTGAGGAACGTCTCGACGTGGCGCGCGACGGTCTCGCGCCCGCGCGCCGCGTCGGCCCGCCCCGCCGCGACGTTGAAGAATAAAAAGCGTGACATCGCGATCGTGGTGATGAACTCGAACGCCAGGATCTCGGCCGCGACGTCGGTGCGAACGAAACCGGTGCGCTGCCAGTGCCCGAAGCGGTCGACGAGCAGCACGAGAACGCCGTCGATCGACGCGCGCAGCGCGCGCCAGCCCTGCGCCTCGCGGTCGAACGCGTCGCGCATCAGCATCGCCGCGAACTTGCGCGCGCGTGGCGTGCTCCACGTGTCGATGATCGACGTCGCAAAGTGCGGCAAGAACTCGCGCGGCGGCTGTTCGGCCGAGGCAGCCCCGAGCGCGCGCGCCGCAACCGGCGGCCCAGCCTCGGCCCATAGCTCCTCGTAGATCGCCCGCTTCCCGGCAAAATGCACGTAGAGCGCGCTCTCCCGCACCCCGACGGCACGCGTGATCTCCCGGATCGAAGCCCCCTCGTACCCCCGCGCCGCGAAGGCGTCCAAAGCCGCATCCAGGAGCGCCGACCGAGTCCCTCCGGCGGAGCGTGGCATGCCCCGATTATGAACGAACGTTCATTCAGCGTCAACCGGTGCTCTTGACGGCCCCGGCGGGTTTTGGTACGGTGCGGCCCATGAGCCGGCGCCTGGTGGCGATGATTATGGCGATGTGTGCCGTCCCGCGAGGGCCGGTGTAGATCGTCATCCGCCGACCGGCGTTCGAATGATCTGCAACGGCCCTCGCCACTCGGCGAGGGCCGTTGTGTTTTCCCAGGAGACCCCATGAGCAGTAGTTCCCTCGTGCTCGAGGACGACGTCGCGGTCGGCGCACTGGCGCTGGAATCCGGCGAGACGATTCCGCACGTCGTGCAGCGCGTGACGCGTTATGGCGTCGCGCCGAACGCCGACGGGTCGAACGTCGTGCTCGTTTCCCACGCGCTCACCGGCTCGTCGCGCGTGCTCGAGTGGTGGGAAGGACTGCTCGGGCCGGGGACGCTGTTCGATCCGGCCGAGTGGTGCATCGTCGGGATCAACGCGCTCGGCGGGTGCTACGGCTCGACCGGGCCGACGACGCTCGCCGGCGACGGCCGGCACTGGGGACCGCGCTTTCCGGTCGTCACCGTCGGCGACATGGTCGCAGCGCAGCGGCGCGCACTCGCGGCGCTCGGGATCACGCGCCTCGGCGTCGTCATCGGCGGTTCGCTCGGCGGGTTCCAGGCGCTGCAGTGGGCGCGCGCGCATTCGGACGCCGTCGCGCACGCGGTCGTCGTCGGGTCGTACGACCACTTGCGCGCGCAGGGGATCGCGCAGAACGGCGCGGCGCGCGAAGCGATCCGGCTCGACCCCGCGTTTCGCGACGGGTGGTACGACGAGCCGCCCGTCGCGGGGCTGAAGCTCGCGCGCGCAATCGCCACGCTGACGTACAAGAGCGAAGCGCTCTTCGAGCACCGCTTCGCGAACCGGCCCGACCGCAAGGGCGGCGATCCGGCGCGCCGGCTCGACGACGGGTTCGACATCGACGGCTATCTTTCGCACCAGGGCGACCGCTTCGCGGCGCGCATCGACGCGAACAGTTACCGAATCTTGACGCGCGCGATGGACCTGTTCGATCTGCGCGGCCGCGAGCGTCCCGCGGGCGCGACGCGGCTCACGTTCGTCGGGATCGAAGGCGATCAGCTCTATCCGCCCGGCCACGTATGGGCGTGCGCGGCGCGCTGGGCCGAGGCCGGCTGGGATGCCGGGTACCGCCATCTGCACAGCGATCACGGTCACGACGCGTTCCTCGCCGAGCCCGAACGCCTGGCCGCCCTCTTGCGCGGCGGGCTCGGGCATGGTAGGGTGCCTTCATGGCCGCGTTCGGCATGATTGCCATGACGACGACGATGACGATTACGACTACCCTCGGCGAGGGCAGGTCTGGATCGACGTCGGCGTAGCAGCCCCGACGGCCCGAAACAGAACCGGCCCTCGCCAAACGGCGAGGGCCTTTTTCATACCCCGACCGACTCACATGGAGGTTCCCGTGCAGACCCTACCCCGCGTCCTGTGCTCGTCACAACCGCCGCCGCGTGAGAGCGTGCGGACGACGACGCGCGCGAACGGCGTCGGCCTGCTGGGCTGCGGAACGGTCGGGTCGGGCGTGGCGCGCCGGCTGCTCGTCTCGCATCCGGGGCTCATCCGCGCGATCGCTGTGCGCGATCCGCGCAAGCCGCGCGACCTCGCGTGGGACGACTTCGCGGCCGATCCGTTCGACGTCGTCGACGATCCGCAGGTGCGCGTCGTCGTCGAGTGCATCGGCGGGCTCGGGCTCGCGCGCGAACTGATCTTGCGCGCGATCGCGCGCGGCAAGGACGTCGTCACCGCGAACAAAGACTTGATCGCAACCGAAGGGCCCTGGCTCGCAGCGTTCGCCGCGCGGACCGGGGCCTCGCTGCGTTACGAGGCCGCGGTCGGCGGCGCGATCCCGATCGTGCGCGCGCTGGGCGGCGCGCTCGCAGCGGAAGACGTCGTCGAAATCGGCGGCGTGCTGAACGGGACGACGAACTTCGTGCTCTCCGCGATGGAGGGAGGCGCCGACTACGCGGACGCGCTCGCCGAGGCACAGCGGCTCGGCTTCGCCGAGGCCGACCCGCGCAGCGACGTCGAGGGCCACGACGCCGCGCACAAGCTCGCGATCCTCGCGGGGCTCGCGTTCCGGCGTCCCGCCGTCTCGCCGCCGCTCGCGCGGCGCGGGATCGCCGGGATCACCCTGGACGACGTGCGAGCCGGCGCCGAGCGCGGGCTGCGGCTCAAACTGGTCGCGGTCGCGCGCAAGGTCGCCA
>JAFAMK010000148.1 GCA_019233415.1 Vulcanimicrobiota bacterium | reverse complement strand
TCGAGTCGACCGGGATCTTCACCGATGCGGCCAAGGCGCGCGCGCACATCGACGGCGGCGGCGCGAAGAAAGTCATCATCTCGGCACCCGCCAAGGGCGAGGACATCACGCTCGTCCTCGGCGTCAACGACGGCGCCTACGACCCGGCCGCGCACCACATCATCTCGAACGCGTCGTGCACGACGAACTGCCTGGCGACCGCGGTCAAGCCGATCGTCGACCAGCTCGGCTGGGTGCGCGGCTTCATGACGACGATCCACTCGTACACCAACGACCAGAACATCCTCGACGCGCCGCACCGCGATCTGCGCCGCGCGCGCAACGCCGCGACGAACATCATCCCGACCTCGACCGGCGCCGCGAAGGCGCTCTACCTGACGATCCCCGAGGTGAAGGGCACGTTCGACGGCTTCTCGCTGCGCGTCCCGACGCCGACCGTCTCGATGATCTACCTCGTCGCGCAGACGAAGAAAGAAGCGACGCGCGAGGAGGTCAACGCGATCCTGCGCGGCGCGGCCGAGAACGGCATGAAGAAGTACGTGCAGTACACCGAGGAAGAGCTGGTCTCCAGCGACTTCAAGCACAACCCGTACAGCTCGATCATCGACGGGAAGCTGACCAACGCGAACGGCGACCTCATCCAGATCGCCGCCTGGTACGACAACGAGTGGGGGTATTCGTGCAGGCTCGCCGACCTGACCGAGATGATCGCCGCGAAGATCCCGTCGGGGGTCGCGTGAGAGCCCCCAGCCGTACCGCCGTCCCCGTCGCCGCCGCGATCCTCGTGGCGGCGACGTACGTCAGCGCTCCCGCGGCGCCGCGCCCGTTCGCGATGGACGACCTCAAGCGGCTCGTCTCGGTCTCGTCGCCGGCGATCTCGCCGGACGGCAAGCGCGCCGTCGTCATCGTCGGCCACATCCACTGGGACGAGGACCGCACCGTCCGCGAGCTCGACCTGATCGACCTCGCCACGCACGCGCGCCGCCCGCTGACCTACGACCGCAAGGGGCTCGGCTCGCCGCGGTGGTCGCCGGACGGCACGAAGCTGGCGTTCATCGCGGACGCGGGCGACGGCGACGACGCGCGCTCGCAGGTCTTCGTCATGCCGATGGACGGCGGCGACGCGCGGCCCGTCACGAAGGCGCCGGACGGCGTCGAACAGTTCGCGTGGCGGCCTGATGGCAGCGCGGTCGCGTACGCCGCGGCCGACGCGCTCCCGAAGAAGAACGGTGCCGACAAGTACCGCGACGCCTTCGTCGTCGGCAACACGCCGATCACGACGCGCAAGCCGCCACGCCCAGTCCATCTCTTCGTCGTCGACACGGCCGACGGTGCGAAGGCGAAGCAGCTGACGTTCGGCGACCGCAGCGTCGCGACGGGCGAAGGGCAGTCGACGCTCTCGTGGTCGGCCGACGGCAAGACGATCGCGTTCCTGTACGCGCCGAACGCCGTGCTGAACGACGTCGACCGCGCGCAGATCGAGCTGGTCGACGCCGCGAGCGGCAAGCTGACTAGGCTCACGTCGAACAGCGGGTACGAAGCCGATCCGCGCTTCTCGCCCGACGGCAAGCACGTCGCGTACGCGCACTCGCTCGGCGACAACCAGATCACGCTGACCGAGGCGTACGTCACCGGCGCCGAGGGCGGGAACGGGACCGCCGTCTCGCACCCGTTCGACCGTGCGATCCACGACCTGACGTGGATGCCCGATTCGAGCGCGATCGTCTTCACGGCGCACGACGCGACGTCGATGGCGGTCGTGCGCGCTCCGCTCGGCGGCGCGCCGGCGCGGATCGACATGGGCGACCTCGTCGTCAGCTCCGGGCTCGACGGCGCGATCGCGCGCGACGGCGCGATGGCCTTCGTCGCGAACACCGCGACCTCGCCGTCCGAGCTGTACTATCGCCCCGCGAACGGCACGCAGGTCAAGGTGACCGACTACAACGCCGTGACCGCTGCGCTCGACATCGCACCATCCGAAGAGTTCAGCTTCCCGACTTCGCTCGGGCCGCACGGTGACGCCGTGCTG
>JAFAMK010000031.1 GCA_019233415.1 Vulcanimicrobiota bacterium | reverse complement strand
ACGGCCGCGCGAAGGAGGTAGGCGAGCTCGACCTCGAGCTTGCCGAGCGCGTCCAGGACGGTGTCCTCGCCGAGCGTCTTGAGCGCCGGACTGCGCTTCGTCATGTCCCCTTCGGGGACGGCGTGGCGCGGGTTGATCTCACGCATGTAGATGCGCGCATCGTGCCGGATCTGGCCGTCGGGAAGGAAGTAGAGCGGGTCCAGACCGGCGGCGTACGTCACGAGCCCGAGCAAGTCGGTCTGCTGGAGGAAAGCGATCGGCCGCAGCCGCAGCGCGCGCGCCAGCCGCGCCAGGGCCGGAACTGCGAGCCGCGCCTCGCCTGCCACGACGCGCTCGACCAGCGCCGGATCGAGTTCGGCGGCAGCGGCGAGCGCCGCGAGGTCCATCTCGCGCGCCTGCGCGAGCCGCTGCAGCGCCGCGCCGAAGGGGGCGCCGCCGGCGGTTCCGGTCGCTCCATCATAGGCAGGCTGCGGATCGTCCATCGCGTGAAGGTGATCGCCGGCCGTGACGCGGACGCCTCCCGATGACGATGGCGGAGTCGACCGAGCAGCGGAAGTCGCGACACCTCGACGTGTGCCTCGACGAGGACGTCGCGTCTCGCCTCGACGCCGGCTGGGACGCCGTCCGCCTGCGCCACGAAGCGCTCCCCGAGATCGCGCTCGCCGACGTCGACGTCTCGACCGCATTCCTCGGCCTGCCGCTGCGCGCGCCGATCCTGATCTCGTCGATGACCGGCGGGACGTCGCGCGCCGCCGAGATCAACCGCCGGCTGGCGCGCGGCGCCGAAGCTGCCGGGATCGCGTTCGCGCTCGGCAGCGGCCGCGCGATGCTCGAAGACGACGGGCTGCGCGCGACGTTCGACGTGCGGCCGGCCGCGCCGAACGTCGTCCTGTTCGCGAACCTGGGAGCGGTCCAGCTCAACTACGGCGTCGGGACCGACGACGCGCGCCGGCTGGTCGACCGCCTCGGCGCGAACGGGCTCTACCTTCACCTGAACCCGCTGCAGGAGGCGCTCCAGGCCGGCGGCGACACGAACTTCCGCGCGCTCGAACCGAAGATCGCCGCGCTCTGCGCCGCGCTCGACGTCCCGGTGATCGCGAAGAGCGTCGGCTCGGGGATCGCGCCTTCGACCGCGGCGCGGCTGCTGCGCTGCGGGGTCGCCGCGATCGACGTCGCCGGCGCCGGCGGGACGTCGTGGGCGCGGGTCGAGGGGAAGCGCGCCGACGACCCCGCGCGCGAGCGGATCGCCGAGGCGTTCGGCGACTGGGGCTACGCGACGCCGCGCGCAACCGCCGCGCTGCGCGGCGCGCTCCCCGACGTCCCGCTCATCGCGAGCGGCGGGATTCGCGACGGCGTGCAGATCGCGAAGGCCCTCGCGCTCGGCGCCGACGTGGCCGGGCTCGCGCTGCCGTTCCTGCGCGCGGCCGAGGAGTCCGACGCCGCCGTCACCGGGCTGATCGACGAGCTGGTTACCGCACTGCGGATCGCCCTCTTCGTCACCGGCTCGCGGACCGTCGTCGACGTGCGCGAGGCGCTCGTGTGATGCTGGTGCTGGCCGCGGTCGTCGCGGCGTTGGCCTCGCCGTCCCCGTCGCCCTCGCCGACGCCGCTTCCGATCGGGAGCGTCACGGTCGTCAGCGGCAGCCCGCAGTCGCTCCACCGCGCGCCGCAGGCGGCGTCGGTGCTCGACCTGCGTTCGCTGCGAACCACCACCGCGCCGACGCTCGACCAAGCGCTGCGCGCGCTTCCCGGCTTCGACCGCAACCGCAGCAACGCGGCGTTCACGAACTACGGCCAGCTGCGGCTCTCGTTCGCCGGCGCAGGCGCCGACCGCGGCGCGCTGCTCGTCGACGGCGTGCCGGCACAGGACGGGTTCGGCGGACAAGTCGATTGGAACGCGTTCCCGACCGAAGCGATCGCGCGCGCCGAAGTGCTGCGCGGCCCCGGCTCCGCGCTCTACGGCTCCGGCGCGATCGGCGGCGTGCTGTCGCTGACGACGCTCGCACCGTCGAACCGCGTCGAAGGCGTCCTCGACGCGAGCGCCGGCGGCGTCGACCGCAGCGCAGCGTCGTTCGGCTCGACCGGGCCGATCGGACCGCTGGCATCGTCGATCTACGTCGGAACGCGGCGCCTCGCGTACGGCGTGATTCCGCCCGGTCAAACGACCGCGGTCGACCAAACCGCGATCGGAACGGCCGACGTCGCGCAGGTGCGGCTGCGCCGTTCGACCGCGCGCACGACGCTCGACGTGAGCGCGCTCGAAAGCGACGACGCGCAGCAGGACGGCCGCCCGAACGACGGCTTCTCGCGCGCACTGCGCCAAGCCGCCGCGACGTACGTCGCCGGAACGCGCGCGACGCTGGCGCTGACCGCGTTCGGCCGCGACACGACCGTCGTCAACCTCGCCGACATGCCGACCGCACCCGGGAAGCTGCTCTACACGCAGCACGTCCCCAGCTCCGACGCCGGGCTGCGCGCGCGCTGGGACGTTCCGGTGCGCAGTGGCGCGTACGCGCTCGTCGCCGAGCGGCGGCTCGTCACCGGTCGCAGCGATCAGCTGACGCCGGCGAACGCCGTGCAGAGCGACGTTTCGGGAACGCAGATGCTCGACGGCGTCGCGCTGCAGCGCACCTGGGACGGCCGGTTCGGCGCGATCGCCGGCGCGCGCTACGACGCGGTTCGCACGCAGGCGCTCGGCGAGCGGCACG
The DNA here is from genome assembly GCA_019233415.1 of Vulcanimicrobiota bacterium. Classification (GTDB taxonomy): domain Bacteria; phylum Vulcanimicrobiota; class Vulcanimicrobiia; order Vulcanimicrobiales; family Vulcanimicrobiaceae; genus Vulcanimicrobium. Next base: position 4,384 of record JAFAMK010000031.1, on the reverse strand, counting down.
AAGCCGCGCTCTCGCCGCGCGTCGCGCTGCGCTACGACGCCTCGCCGGCGATCGCCGTGCGCGCTGCGTTCGGAACGGGGCTGCGCGCGCCGTTCCTCAACGAGCTGGTGCGCAGCTTCCGCGTCGGACAAGTCCTCGAGCGCAACAACCCCGCTCTCGTCCCCGAGCGCAGCCGCTCCGCGCAGCTCGGTTTCGACGTCGCGAGCGCGGCGACGCGCTTCGCGTTCGACTACACCGCGACGCGCGTGCGCGATGCGATCGGCTTCGCGACGATCGCGCCGAACGTGCAGCAGCGCGCGAATTTCGGCCGCACCGCGACCGACGCGTACACCGCCGAATACCAACGCGGCGGCGCGTGCAGGCGCGTGCGCGCGTTCGCGACCGCGCAGCACGACCGCGTCGTCGTCGGTTCGCCGGCGCAAATCGGCAAACGCCTCGCGTACGTGCCCGACAGCGCGGCGTCGCTCGATGCCGAGCGGACCGTCGGCAGCGTGACGGGTGCGCTCGAACTCTCGTACAGCGGGCCGACCTTCTCGGACGACCTTGAGAAGCAACCGCTGGGGACCGCGTTCCTAATCGGCGGGCGGCTGACGCTGCACGGCGCCGACGGCACCGCGCTCTCGCTGGCCGTCGACAACCTCGCCGACAAGGTCTACCTCACCAGCGTCGACCGGCTCGGTCCGCCGGCCTCGGTGACGCTTCGGCTCACGGTCCCGGTTGGCGCGCGCCCGCGTGCTACGCCGGCCGCGGGGTGCGGCTGACGCACACCGTCTCGCCCTCGACGCGCACGTCGAACGTTTCGACCGTCGCGTAGTCGCCCAGCGTCATCTTGCCGTCGGCGAGCTTGAAGCACCACGCGTGCCACGGGCAGGTGACCGTCGCCCCTTCGATCCAGCCCTCGGCGAGCGGCCCGCCCTGGTGCGGACAGGTGTTGTCGAGGGCATAGAACGCACCGTCGGCATTGAACACCGCGATCTCGCGGTCGGCGACGACGAACGCCTTGGCGGTTCCCGGCGGAACGTCCGCGACGCGCGCGACGGGCACGAAGTCGTCGCAGTCAGTCTCCTGAGCTTGTCGAAGGGCTGAGCTTGTCGAAGGTCCGAGCTCGTCGAAGGACACAGCCCGACCGGTTCCGCGCCCACGGGAGGACGTCTTGCTCACGGATTATCGCAACTGGCTCGAGTCGGAGCTGAAGCTTCTCGGGAATGCGAGCCATCACGCGTACTCGTTCGGTCAGGCGAACATGGCGAAGCGCGCGATCGACCGCCTCGACGAGGAGCTGGCGAGGAACCTCTACGTCCCCCTCGACCGGGCCGCCGCCCGCCGCATGCTGACCGCGCTCGAAGCCCTCGGCCAGCAGTCGACCGCACTCCCGCCCGAGCTGGAGGCCCTGCGCGATGCGGTCATGGCGGCGCTCGACGAGGTGCACGAGGACTCGTCGCTTTGACGGGCTGAGCCGGGTCTGGTATGATTCGTCGGTCGCCGTCGCGGGCCCACGGAGCCTGCAGACGCGCGAGTCGAAAGGAGATCAGTTTCCCGTGCCCCTGACCAAGGAACAAAAGTCGGACCTCTCGACCAAGTACGGCCGCGGCCCGAACGACACCGGCTCGGCCGACGTCCAGATCGCGATCCTCACCGCGTCGATCAACCAGCTCACCGAGCACCTGAAGGTCCATAAGAAAGACCACCATAGCCGCCGCGGCCTGTTGATGCAGGTCGGTCAGCGCCGCCGTCTGCTCGCGTACCTCCAGAACAAGGATCTGGAGCGCTACCGCAAGCTGATCGCCGACCTCGGTCTGCGCCGCTAATATCAAGTGACGAAACGAGCCGGCGTACGACCGCCGGCTCGGGTTCGCCCCAAGCCCGGATCGATTCTCGCTTGGTGGAATTTCATTCAAAATGCTCGAAGATGACGGCATGACCCGTGCGGAGCTCCATGAGCTCGTCGACGAGATTCCGGACGAGCGGCTCGATTCGGTCGCAGCGTTCCTGATCGAGGTCGTCGAGGAAGACGAGCCGCTAACCAACGACGACATCGCTGGACTCACCGAGTCTGAAGGGGATGTGGCGGCCGGCCGCATTCGGCCGATGAGCGATGTCCTGGGCGAGCTCCGCCTTAGCGATACGCGTCCTTCCGGTCGGCAAGGCGCCGGATGACGATCGTCGTCCCTTCCTGTGTGTAGAAGACTCGCAGGTCGCCCAGCCTGACCCGCGTTTCGGGTCGGTCGATGAGCTTCTTTCGCTTCAAGGTGACGTCGCCCGCTGCTAGCCGGCGGAGCACCTCCGCGGCGCGCTTCTGAAGTGCATCGGAGAGCCCACGAAGATCGCGCTCGGCGCGCGCGGTCATTGCGACGTCAAACGACATGATAGCGCCCGCGCTCCGTCCGTCGCAATACTCCGTCTTTTACCAATGATTGTAGCGTGACGTTGACGCCGGACATGAGTGCCTTCTGATCGGGATGCCGCTCCCGTAACTCGGCCTCGTACCGCGCTAGATCGGAAAACCGAAATTCACTGCGTTTCGTCCTCTTCGTCAGTCGGTACACAAGTCGAAGGACATCGTACTTCCACGATCCCTCACGATATCGCTGCAGCGCCGACCCGTGGTCCTGAGTAGTCCCACGCCTCGCATGCCGCTGCTCTAGCATCGCTTTGAAGGCAGCCGTAGCGGCCGCAACCGCGGCATCGGCCGCCGCGCGTGCACCCGCTTCGTACGCAGCCACGAAGTCATCAAAACTCAAGGAAGTAGTACGATTATCCATAACTAATTTATGTAGCCTACCGTCCGGCGTAGCCGCCTGTCAATAGACCCAAGAAAGTTATAGATTTACTTTTTACTACGCAGAGGCCGGCGCCGATCGCCGACCTCGGTCTGCGCCGCTAGTTCTAGCGCTGGTGGTGATCCCGTGACGGCACGTCCTGCGTGAGCGTGCCGTTCGGGTTCAGGTCGTACATGGCGCCCGGTGTCGGGCGGACGCCGTTGACCCGGTCGACGTCGAAGACTTCGTAGCGCCCGGCGCGCGTCGAGATCGCGAACGTGTCGTTGCCGAGATCGAGCACGCGCCCGTGCTTGAACTTGCCGTCCCACTCCTTCACGTCCGACCCCTTCGGCAACACACCACGCGCCTCGTCGATCGTGAGCCGTTCGTTGGCCAGTGGCGCCGGCTTCTCGGGCGCAGGCACCACGGTCTCGCCCAAGAGTTTGCCGAGCGGCTTGTTCAGCATCCCCTGCGCTTCGCGGTTCTTCAAGACGTGGTCGCGGTCTGACTCGTAGCGCGTCCACTGTCCGACCGCATCGTTCGAACCGTCGTTGAAGCTGCGGACGAGGCGGTCGTCGTGGCGCGTGATTGCGAGCTGGTCTTCGAACCGCTGCGCGACTTGGTCGTAGACGGCGGTCCGGTCGCTCTCGACGGTGATTTGGCGCGGCGTCGCGTCCTTCGCCGCGTCGAGCCCCTTCTCGATTGCGGCGAGCGGCCCGACGAGCTCTTCGGTGCCCGACGCCTTCGCGGCGAAGCCGGCGACTTTCGCGATCGTCGCGCTCGTCTGGAAGATCGACTGCAGCTCTTTCTGATCGCTCACCGTGCGGTCGTAGCGCACGTCGAAGTCTTGGTTGAGCCCGTTGCGGACCGCGCCGAAGAGCTGTCCGAGGGTCACCGCGGCGTTCTGCTGCTCGTTGGCGCGGCTACCGAACGTCGCCGACCCGAAGTCGTGCCGCAGTCCGGCGCCGTTGTCGCGCTGCGCCTTGAGCAAGTCGCCTTCGAGCGTGCCGAGCGTGTTTCCGAGCACCTCCTGCGCGTGCTTCGCGGTCTCGCGGCCATGCGCGTCGTCGAGCGCGCCGAACTCGAACCGCGCGTAGCTGGAGAACGTGTCGAAGCCGCCGTTCGTCTTGACGAGCGACTCGCCGTCGGCGACCGCGTTCTGCCGGTAGATCGAGCTGAAATCGCGGCCGAGCGTCGTGTTCAGCGCGTCGCGCAGTCCTGTGCGCGCGTCGTTCGAACCGAGGTTGTGGTCGAGGTCGCTCCCGCGCGCCGCCGTGAGAAATGCCGTCGTCCCGGTGAAGAGCTGCGCCGCGATCTGCGGGTCGGACGTCGCCGTCATGATGCGCGAGAGGCCGTCACAGCGGTACTCGATGTGCTCGCGGTCGTACAAGTCGACCGGCTTCGCGCGCTCCGCCTCGCCGGCGGTCGCGCCGAGCGCGAAGTGCGCGATGCCCTGCTCGCCGTCGCGCGCGCGAATCTCGCTCAGGATCTGCCGCATGTCGCTGGTGGGAAGATCGGACATCGCGTTCGCCGCCTGCGCGTAGAGCGCCGCGCTCGTCGCTGGCATCTTCTGGCTCAACGCGGTCGCTTCCGTGAGACTCTCGCGCGCGAAGGCGAGGCGCACC
>JAFAMK010000436.1 GCA_019233415.1 Vulcanimicrobiota bacterium | reverse complement strand
CTGACCCGCGCGTAGAGATGGCGCCGCTCGCCGTGCCCGGCGTCGGCGAGCCGCTTCGCGATCGCCGATGTGGTCAGGCCCTCGGCGAGGAGCCCGTCGATCGCCGCGTCGAGGTCCGCAGGCGTGGCGGGTTCCACCGGCGGGGCGTCGTCCGGGCCGCCCTCGACGACCAAGACGATCTCGCCGCGGACCGGTTCCTCGAGCGCCGCGGCGACCTCGGCCGCGGTCCCCAGCACCTGCTGCTCGTGCAGCTTGGTCAGCTCGCGGACGAGGAAGACGCGCCGCTCCGGCGCGACCGCCGCCAGGTCGGCGAGCGCGGCGCGGATGCGGTGCGGCGCCTCGTACCAGACGGTCGTCTCGCCGAGCGCGGCACGGAAGGCCGCCCGGCGCGCCCCGCCCGCGCGCGGCGGGAACCCGGCGAACACGAACCGGCGCAGGTCGAACCCCGACAGGACCGCGGCGCAGACGAACGCCGCCGGCCCGGGGAGCACCTCGACGGCGACGCCCTCGTTGCGCGCGGCCGCGACGAGCGCGGAGCCGGGATCGCTGATTCCCGGGGTGCCCGCATCGGTGACGACGGCGACGGCCTCGACGCGTGCGCGCGCGAGGATCGCGGCGGTCGTCGCGCTCGCGTTGTGCTCGTGGTAGGTCCAAATCTCTTTCGTGCCGATACCGAGCGCGTTCAACAACCGGCGCGCCACCCGCGAGTCTTCGGCAACGATCAGGGGCGCGTCGCGCAGCACGTCGACCGCGCGCAGCGTGACGTCGCGGAGGTTGCCGAGCGGCGTCGGTACGAACACGAGCCCCATGAACAGCGCTTCGCCGTCCCCGACGGTCGTCCGCCGGATCGAGCTGCGCGGCCACATCCTCGACTCCGGGATCTTCAACCGCATCCTCGGCATCTTGACCGATCACGAGCGCGCCGCGTACGTGATCGAAGAGTTCGACTCGGGCCGCACCAAGACCGATCCGTCGTACGCGCGGCTTGCGATCGAAGCCGACGACCCGGTGTACCTCGACGAGCTGATCGACCGGCTGCGCGAGTCGGGCGCGGAGGTCGTCGACGAAGGTGACGTCGCGACCGAGCCGGCGCCGGCGGACGGCGTGTTGCCCGACCAGTTCTACGCGACGACGAACTACGCGACCGAAGTGCGCGTGCGCGGGATGTGGATGCCGGTCGCCAATCCCGAGATGGACTGCGCGATCCTGATCGACGACGGCGGCGCGATCACCGTCGCGCCGTCCGACGTCAAGGCTGGCGAGAACGTCGTCGTTGGGCACCAGGGCGTGAAAGTCTCGCTGCCGCAGCGCGAGCGGCGCAAGGCGGTCTTCGAGTTCATGGCGAGCGCCGTGTCGAGCGAGAAGCCGCGCCACGCGCTGCTCGGCGAGCTGGCGCGCGAGCTGCTCGCGGTGCGGCGCGCCGGCAAGCGCATCTTGCTCGTCGGTGGTCCCGCGATCATCCACACCGGTGCCGGCCCGTACCTCGCCGACCTGATCCGCGACGGGTACATCACCGCGCTGTACGCCGGGAACGCGCTCGCCGTCCACGACATGGAGTCGCAGTTCTTCGGCACCTCGCTCGGCGTGAATCTGGAGGACGCGTTCCCGGCCGAGGAAGGCCATGTGCACCACCTGCGCACCGTGAACCGGCTGCGCGCGGTCGGCGGGATTCGCCAGGCGATCGACGCGGGGATGCTGCGCGCCGGCGTGATGTACGAAGCCTACCAGAAGAACATCCCGGTCGTCCTGTGCGGCTCGATCCGCGACGACGGACCGATCCCCGACGTGATCACCGACGTCGTCGAGTGCCAGCGCGCGATGCGCGCGCACGTTCCCGAGATCGGGATGGCGATCATGGTCTGCACGCTGCTGCACTCGGTCGCCGTCGGCAACTTGCTGCCCGCGTCGTGCAAGACCGTCTGCGTCGACATCAATCCGGCCTCAGTGACGAAGCTGACCGACCGCGGCTCGCACCAGACGCTCGGGATCGTGATGGACGCCTCGTCGTTCCTGCGCGAGCTGACGCTCGCGCTCGAAACGGCCGAAGCCGGCTAAGCGGCTTCGGGAACCGCCGCCGCGGCGGTCGCGCGCGGCGCGGTGAAGAGCCGGTAGCCGAGCAGCAGCGCGACGATGCTGGACAGCGCCGGGACGACGCCGACGCCGTGCGGGTTCAGCCGCAGCACCGCGGTCGAGACGAACGGCGCGAACAGGAACGCGACGTTGTGGAGACTGTCGTTGATGCTGAGGATCGTCCCGCGCTGGCCAGGCGGGGCGGCCTCCGAGATCAGCGTGTCGAGCGCGGGCCGGATCAGCGCGTTCGCGAACGCCCACGCGACGACGAAGACGTACAGCACCGCGGCCGTCGTCACGAAGCCGACTCCCGTGTACGCGGCGATCCCGCAGACGAGTCCGGCGACCGCGATCAGCCCCTCGCCGAAGCGGTCGACGAGGCGCCCGATCAGGCCCGCCTGCACGACGATCCCGACGATGCTCGACACGATGAAGACGTACGAGGTTTGGCTCGCCCCGAACCCCAGCACGCGTTCGGCGAAGAGCGCGAACACCGTCACCCACGACGTGAACGCGAACCAGAACACGAACTGCGTGAGGAGCAGCCGGCCGAGGACCGGCGAGCCGAGCGACGCGCGCACCTCGGCGAACGTCGGTGCGCCTTGCACGGTGCCCTTCGATTCGGGCAGGAGCACGATCGTCATCAGCACGGTCAGCAGCTCGAGCCCCGTCGCGACCGCGAACGGCACGTGGTACCCGAAACGCACCAGCGTCCCCGCGAGCGCGGGTCCGAACAGGAAGCCGAGGCCGAGCGCCGCGCCGATCAGCCCGAACGCGCGCGCCCGGTTCTCCGGCGCCGTCACGTCGGTCGCGTACGCCTGCGTGACGCCGAGCCCGCCGCTGCCGAGCCCTTCGACCGCGCGCGCGACGAAGACCATCCACAGCGCGGTTCCGCTCGCGAGCAGACCGTAGCCGAGGAGCGCCGCGCACTGCGAGCCGATCAGCACACCCTTGCGCCCGATGCGGTCGCTCAGCGCGCCCCACAGCGGCGAGGCCACGAGCGCGAAGAACGCGACCGTTGCGTAGATTGCGCCGACCACCGTCGGCGACGCGCCGAAGTGCTCCGCGTAGTACGGCAGGATCGGGATCAGCATCGTGAACCCGAGCACGTCGACGAAGGTGATCGCGAGGAGCGGGAGCAGTGCGCGCGTCATCGTCGGCTCAGGAACGCAGCGTCGCGACGATCTGCCGGAACGACGGCGGGCGGCCGTAGAGCAGCAGGCCGACGCGGTACACTTTTCCGGCGAGCCGGATCAGCACGTACGCGGCCGCGGCGTCGAGCGCGAGCGAGAGCACGACTTGCCAGGCGGGGACGTTCGAGACCGCGATCCGCGTGAACATCACGAACGG
>JAFAMK010000403.1 GCA_019233415.1 Vulcanimicrobiota bacterium | reverse complement strand
GGCGTGTAGCCGCGCGTCGTCGTCGGCTCGCCGATCGCGAGGCCGATCTCGCGCTGCGCCATCGCGAAGCGCGTGACGCTGTCCATCATCAGCATCACGTCGAGCCCGCGGTCGCGGAAGAACTCGGCGATCCGCGTCGCGACGAAGGCGGCCTTGATGCGCACGAGCGCGGGCTGGTCCGAGGTTGCGACGACGACGATCGAGCGCTTCAGCCCGGCTTCGCCGAGGTCGCGTTCGAGGAAGTCGCGCACTTCTTTCCCGCGCTCGCCGACCAGCGCGATCACGTTGACGTCGGCTGCCGTGTTGCGCGCGATCATGCCGAGGCAGGTCGACTTGCCGACGCCGGAACCGGCGAAGATGCCGACGCGCTGGCCTTTGCCGACGGTCAGCAGCCCGTCGATCGCGCGAATCCCGACCCCGAGCGGTTCCGTGACGCGGCGGCGGTTCAGCGCGCTCGGCGGCGCTCCGCTGATCTCGGCGCGACGCGCGTCGACCAGCGGACCGTGCCCGTCGATCGGGCGGCCGAGCCCGTCGAGGACGCGCCCGAGGAGCGCGTCCGAGAGCCCGACCTGGAGCGGTTTGCCGAGCGCGACGACGTCGGAGCCGGCGGCGATGCCACCCAGCTCGCCGAGCGGCATCAGGAGCACCTTCGCGTCGCGGAAGCCGACGGCTTCGGCCAGCACGGGGCTGACGCTGCGGCGGTACGTGATCGACGCGGTCTCGCCGATCGCCATCGGCGGCCCGTTCGACTCGATCACCGTCCCGATCACCTGGCTGACCTTGCCGTTGGTGCGGATCAGCTCGGCGTCGGCCAACTCGTCGAGGTGGCGCGTCGCGTCGAACCCGCGGGTCGTCGTCACGGCGCTCACGACGCCTTGGCGGCGGTCAGCTCGTTCTTGACGTGGACCTCGGCGGGCGCCGGCTCGACGATCACGTCGTCCTCGATGTGCAGCACTTTGCGCGCCTCGTCGAGCTGCGTGCTCACGCGCGCGTCGATCGTCCCGGCGTCGGTCTCGACGACGACGCCGCCGCGGTCGACGCGCTGGTCCTCCAGCACGCGCAGGTTCCGAATGTCGCCGATCGCGATCAGTTCGTCGCGGTGCTCGCGCATCCGTTCGAGGTCGGCCGGGTTGACGCGCACGGTGACGGTGTCGCGCTCGATCAGCCGCGCGATCGCGACCTTCGCCATCTCGACGACGACGCCGCGGTCGAGCGCGATCTGCTGGTGCAGGACACGTTCCGCGATCCCGAGCGCGAGCTTCACCAGCTCCGGCTCGGCCGCTTCGATCAGCTTGTGCCGCTCGGCGCGCGCCATCTCCAAGAGGCCCCGCATCGTCACGAGCATGTCGTTCATCTCGCGGTCCGCCGTCTCGCGGCCCTGCGTGAAGCCTTCGTCGTGGCCGCGCCGGCGCGCGTCCTGCGCGATCGCGTCGGCGCGCGCGGCGCCGTCCTCGATCAGCGCGCGGGCACGGTCGTGCGCGTCGGCGAGCAGCGCCTCGGCGTTGCGCGCGGCGTCGTCGAGAATCCCCTGCGCCTGCGCCCGAACCGCCTCGACGTCGACCGACGGCGCGTGCGCGTGCGCGTTCGCCAGCGGCGCGTCGGCGAGAAACGCGTCGTGCTCCGCACCGAAGCCATAGAAATCACCGCCGCCGAGGTCGTCGGCGTCCGCGAACTCCGCAGGCGGCGGCGCGATCTCGGGAACCGCGAGCGCGTACCGCTCCTCCCTGAATCGCGCGCCCTTGACGACGCGGCCCATGCTAGACGATCCTGTCGTCCTTCCCGCCGCGGGCGATGATGATCTGGCCGTTCTCCTCGAGCGTGCGGATCACGTCGACGATGTTCTGCTGCGCCTTGCCGACTTCGCGCACGCGGACCGGGCCGAGGACTTCGATGTCTTCACGCAGCGTCGTCGCGGCGCGGGTCGACATGTTCTTGAAGATGCGGGCCAACAGGTCGTCGTTCGCGGTCTTGAGCGCGAGCGCCAGGTCCTTGCCGTCGACTTCTTTGAGCACGCGCTGGATCGCGCGGTCGTCGAGGTTGATGATGTCCTCGAAGACGAACAGCAGGTTCTTGACCTCTTCGGCGACCGCGGGGTCGCGCTTGGCGAGGCCGTCGAGGATGTTCTTCTCCGTCTCGCGGTCGACGAAGCCCATGACCGACGCGAGCGACTGCACGCCGCCGGCCTTGGTGAAGTCGCTGCCGCTGACCAGCAGCCGGCGTCCGAGCAGTTCGTCGAGCTGTTCGAGAATCTCGGGCGCGGTCTTCTGGAGAATCGCGATGCGCATCGCGACTTCACCTTGCAGTTCCGGTTCGAGCTGCGAGAGCACGGCGCCGGCTTGGTCGGGCGACATGTAGACCAGGATCAGCGCGATCGTCTGCGGGTGCTCTTCCTTGATGAACTCGAGCAGCTGCGCCGGCTCGGTCTTCTTCACCAGTTCGAGCGGGTTGCCGTGCTTGAGCGCCGCGAACAGACGGTTCGTCATGTCGTCGGCTTGGCCGGCGCCGAACGACCGTTCGAGGATCTCCTTCGCGTACTCGATCCCGCCCTCGTTGATGTACTTGAGGGCGATCGCGCGCTGGTAGGCTTCTTGAATGACCGCGTCGCGCTTGTCGATCGGGACCGTCGAGATCTTCGCGATCTCGAGGACGATCCGCTCGACCTCGTCTTGCCGCAGGAACTTGAAGATCGTCGCGGCCAGCTCGAGCCCGATCGTGATCATCAGGATCGCGGCCTTCTCGGCCCCCGACATGTCGGGCACGACCGGCGGCGCGTACGCTTCCAGGTACGACGGCGCAGTCCCGAGCGGATCGTCGCCTAGCGTGAGAATCGGCTTGTCGCTGATCATGTCTCTCTACTCGGCCAGCCAGAGTTTGACGAGCTTCGCGATGTTGTCCGGGTTCTCTTGAGCGACCGTCGTCACGTATTCGATCATCTGCTCGCGGGTGAGGTCGGCGGCCGAGCGGATCGGTGCGGCGATCGCCGGCGTGCCGTCGAGCATCGGATGCTCTTCGAACGACGGCAGCTCCTCGGCGAGCGTCGAGTCGAAGGTCGGCAGGTCCGCGCTCGGCTTGAAGGAGCGGCGGCGCAGCATCGCCAGGCCGAAGCCGGCGCCGACG
>JAFAMK010000019.1 GCA_019233415.1 Vulcanimicrobiota bacterium | reverse complement strand
CGTGCGCGAGTCGATCAAAGAAGTCGTCATCACGCTGCTGATCGCGGTAGCGCTGGTCGTTCTCGTCATCTTCCTGTTCCTGCAAGACTGGCGCACGACGCTGATCCCGGCCCTGACGATCCCGGTCTCGCTGATCGGGACGTTCTTCCTCATGCAGGTGCTCGGGTTCTCGATCAACCAGCTCACGCTCTTCGGGCTCACGCTGGCGACCGGGCTCGTCGTCGACGACGCGATCGTCGTCATCGAGAACATCGCGCGGTTCATCCAGGAGAAGGGGATGCCGCCGATGGAGGGCGCGCGGGAGGCGATGGCCGAGATTCAAGGCGCCGTCGTTGCGTCCTCACTCGTCCTGCTGGCCGTGTTCGTTCCGGTCGCGTTCTTCCCGGGGACGACGGGGCAGCTCTACAAGCAGTTCGCGCTGACGATCGCGTGCTCGATCACCATCTCGCTGTTCTGCGCGCTGACCCTCACGCCGGTTCTCTCCTCGCTGCTGCTCGGCCGCACGGCGCGGCGGGAGTCGCGCATCTTCCGGCCGGTCAACCGCGCGATCAGCGCGACCCGCGGAGCCTACCATGCCAGCATCCCGCGCATCCTCAGCTGGCGCTGGCTCGTGCTCGGTGTGTTTGCGGTGCTGCTGGCGCTGACGGGGTGGGTGTACACGACGGCGCCGACCGGCTTCATCCCCGACGAAGACCAGGGCTTCGCGATCATCGCGATGCAAGCGCCGCCCGGCGTCTCGATCGACTACACGCACAAAATGCAGCGGAAGATCGAGGCGATTCTCAAGAACCAGCCGGAGATCTCCGACGTCTTCGACGCGGCCGGCTTCAGCTTCACCGGCAACGGCTCGAACTACGCGACGATGTTCATCCGGCTGCGACCGTGGGGCGAGCGCAAGGGCGCACAGCACGCGATCGACGCGGTGCTCCAGCGCGTCAACGGACAGTTGTTCTTCCTCTCGGGGGTGCAGGCGTTCGCGGTGAACCCGCCATCGATTCCAGGGCTCGGGTTCCAGGGCGGGTTCGACTTCCAGCTCGAGGACCGCGGCAGCGCCGGGATTCCGGCGCTGCTCGGCGCGGCGTACTCGATCATCGGCCCGGCGAACGCACCGACCAGCGGGCTCTACCGCGTCTACACGACGTTCCGCGACGACAAGCCAACGGTGCTCGTCAACGTCAATCGCGACGAGGCGATGTCGCTCGGCGTCCCGCTCACCGACCTGTTCAACACGATGCAGGTCTACCTCGGCTCGGTCTACGTCAACGACTTCGACATGGGCGGGAAGGCGTACCGCGTCTACGTTCAGGCCGACACGCCGTACCGCTCGCGCGTCAGCGACTTGCAGCGCATCTACGTCCACTCCGGCACGATCCAGATCGCCAACGGGCAGCAGGTGCAGAACCCGGCGATCCCGATCTCGGCGCTGATCAACGCGCAGGAGACGAAGGGGCCGCAGGTCATCACCCACTTCAACCTCTACCGCTCGATCGACATCACCGGCAACCCGGCGCCCGGCCACGGCACCGGCGAGGCGATCAACACGATGCAGTCGCTCGCGTCGCACCTGCCGCCGGGCTTCGCTTTCGAGTGGAGCGGCATCTCGCGCGAGCAGATCGAGAGCGGCGGCCAGGCGGCGCTCATCTTCGGCCTGGGAATCGTGTTCGTCTTCCTCGTTCTCTCGGCGCAGTACGAGTCGTTCGCGGACCCGCTGATCATCCTGTTCGCGGTGCCGCTGGCGCTGCTCGGTGCGCTCGGGATGCTCTCGCTGCGGCACATCACCTCCGACGTGTTCGCGCAGGTCGGGTACGTGATGCTCATCGGCCTCGCATCCAAGAACGCGATTCTGATCGTCGAGTTCGCGAATCAACTCCGAGAACAAGGGCTCGACGTGGTGCATGCGGTCGCGCGCGCGGCCGAAACGCGCTTGCGGCCGATTCTCATGACGTCGATCGCGTTCGTGCTCGGAGTGACGCCGCTGGTCTTTGCCTCCGGCGCGGGCAGCGCGGCGCGGCACTCGCTCGGCACGGCGGTGTTCGGCGGGATGATTCTGTCGACCGTGCTCAACCTGTTCATCACGCCGGTGCTGTACGTGTTCATCGCGCAGCTGGAAGACCGGCTTGGGATGGGGCGTGGGTCGCACCGTGCTGCGCCGGTCGATGGTATCTCGCCCGGCGAGACTCCGGCGCATGAACCGGCTCGGGTTTAGCACGACTTAGAAGGGATTGTGGCGCGGCGCCGGTGTGACGGCGCTGCGCCAGGGACGCTCCCTGCGCCCCTCCTGGGCTCCGGTCGCTCGGCGCTCCGTCGCTCTCGCCCCTCCAGGGCTTCGCTCCTCCGCGACGCCCCGGCGCAGCGCCGTCACACCGCCGCCTCCGGCGCGCTCCCCTCGTCACACCGGCGCGTCTCTGGCCCCTTCACACCGGCGGTCCCCCTCCCCGTCATCCTGAGCTTGTCGAAGGGCGCGCGCGTCGCTAGGACGCGGCTTCTGTGCGCAGGCGCAGCAGCAAGTCGTTCAGTGCGGGGCGTCCGGTGGGATCGAGGGGAAGCGCGCTTCGCTCCGCTTCCGCCTTCAACAGGTCTTCGAGTTTGTGGTATTCGCGGGTGTAGAAGTCGAGGCCGTGGCCGCCGATGAGGCCGTCTTTTTCTAGGCCGCTTCGTTTTTGGGCGATGAGGTCGTCGATGTAGGGGAAGCGGAAGTCTTCGTTGAGTTTGACGATGTTCGCTTCGACGTCGCCCGTGCGCATCAGATGGATGCCGGTCATGAAGACGCGGAAGACGTAGAGGACGCGCTTCACCGGCTTCGTTGGCGCGTTGACGAACTTGAGCCACTCGCCGTAGCCGAAGCCTTTGTAGTGCAGCTCATGGCGGCGGGTGATGCAGGTTTTTGCGATCGCGCGGAGTTCGGCTAGGTAGCCGCCGTCGTGGAGGATGATCGGCGAGAAGATTTGTTCGAGGACGTAGCCGTTGTTCTTCGCGAGTAGGTGGAAGTATTTGCGTGCGTCGTGCGTGACGAGTTCGTCTTCGTAGCCGTCGGCTTCGGTCTTCGCTTCGACCGTTTCGCGGAAGTCGTCGAGGCCGAGGACGATGTTCGGCGGCGTCGTGTGCATGCCGCGCAGGTCGAAGTCCGAGTCGGCCGAGGGGAAGCCGTAGAGATGCGAGCCCGACAGCGTCACGAAGACGAGCGGGTATGGCTGCGTCGCGAGCAGCGAGTAGCGGCGGTCGAGCGGGTTGATCGCGGCGGTCATGCCGATACCGTGTTCGTGCCGCGCTCGGCGCGGTCCGGTGTTTATCCCGCGAGCCGTTCGGCTCGTTCGGTGGGTTCTGTTGTGGTGTAGGCTTCGAGCGCGTATTGGGCGAGCATGCGCTGCGCGTTGAAGTGCGAGCCGTTGAAGGCGATCGTTGCGCGCATTGTGGCGAGGTAGCGGAAGCGGTCCTGCGTGTAGGAGGGGAGGATCGTGTGTTCGAGCAGGCTGTAGAGGGCGTCGGCGGTGCGGGCGTCGTCGTTGCCGGTTTCGGCGTCGACCGACCAGCCGGTGACGCCGTCGATCGCGCCTTCGATCCACCAGCCGTCCATGACCGAAAGGCTCGGGACGCCGTTGAGGGCGGCTTTCATGCCGCTCGTGCCGGAGGCTTCGTTCGGCGGGCGCGGCGTGTTGAGCCAGATGTCGGCGCCGGCGGTCAGCGCGGCGCCCCACGTCATGTCGTAGTTTTCGACGTAGACGATATCGACGGTGCCGGCGAGCGCGGGCGCGCTGCCGACGATGTGCTTGATCATCGCCTTGCCGTCCCAGTCGCGCGGGTGCGCTTTGCCGCCGAAGACGAGTTGGATGCCGCCGAACTTCTTTGCGATTGCTGCCAGGCGTTCGGGGTCGCGCAGGATCAGGTCGTTGCGCTTGTAGGCGGTGGCGCGGCGGGCGATGCCGATCGTGAAGCGTTTCGGGTCGAGGAGTTTGCCGGTCGTGTGGGCGACGCGGTCGATCAGGGTTTGCTTCGCGGCGGCGTGGGCATCGCCGATCTCGTGGAGCGGGATGCCGATGGCCTGTCGCAGTTGCCAGTTGTCGCGGCGCCAGCCGGGGAGGTGTTCGTCGAAGAGTGACTGGAACGGCTTCGACGTCCAGGTGCCGGAGTGGACGCCGTTCGTGATCGCGTGGATGTCCGCGTCGGGGAACATCGCGCGCGAGACCTCGCCGTGCTTCATCGCGACGGCGTTCGTGAAGCGCGAGGCGCGCAGCGCGAGGTGCGTCATGTTGAGGACGTCGTGGTCGGTGAGGTCGAGCGCGCGCAGCGTCGCAACGCGTTCGGGGCCGAGGACGTCCGTTGCGAGGTCGAGGCCGAAGCAGTCGTGGCCGGCCGGCACCGGCGTGTGCGTCGTGAAGACGCAGCGCTCGCGCACGCGCGCGAGGTCGTCGCCGGTCGGGACGCCGTGCGGGCTCGTGCGGACCTGGTCGAGGAGCGCGAGGACCAGCAGGGCCGAGTGGCCCTCGTTCATGTGGTAGGTGCCGATGCGGTTGTAGCCGAGCGTGCGCAGCAGTTCGACGGTGCCCAGGCCGAGCAGCGCTTCCTGTTCGAGGCGGTAGAGCGCGTCGCCGCCGTAGAGCGAGGTCGTCAGGTGGCGCGCGGCCTCGTCGTTGTCGGCGCGGTCGCTGTCGAGGAAGTAGACCGGGACCTTCGCGCCGTCGACGCCGGCGATCGTGTAGCGCCAGACCGTTGCGTGGACGGGGCGGCCGGCGATCGGGATCGTTACGACCTGCGGAAGCTGTTCCAGCGCGTCGGCCGGGCGCCAGTCCTGCGGCTCCTCGTGCTGCGCGCCGGCCGCGTCGAGGCGCTGGCGGAAGTAGCCGTCGTGGTAGAGCAGCGTCACGCCGACCATCGGGTAGGCGGCGTCCGCCGCGGCGCGCACGACGTCGCCGGCGAGGACGCCGAGGCCTCCGCTGTACGTCGCTACTGCCGGGGAAACGGCAATCTCCATCGAGATATACGCGACGAGCGGCTCGGTCATTGTTCTAGTGTCGGCGTTCATACGGTCTCGGCTGAGGGTCGGGCAACGTAGGCGGCGACCCACGCGGCGGTCGTGTAGAGGCGTCCGTCGCGGCGGACGACGCGGAGGCGCCCGCGTTGTGCCGCCTTGTAGAGCCGGTCGACTGAGCCCTCCCTCCCGAATTCGGCGAGCGGGCGCAGGACTTCGGCCGGTTCGACGGCGTCCCGGAGGCGTTCCAGGCCGCGCGCGAGCGCATTCCCGATAACGCGCGCCAGGGGCCGATAGTCACCGGCGTGCGCGGTGCTGACCGCGGCGGCGTATGCGCGCCGAGCCCGTGCGTCCAGGACGATCGGCGGCAAGCCGCGCCGGTACGCGAGCAGGTCGGCGAGGAGCCGGGCGACGCGGCCGTTCGCGTTCGGGAACGGCTGGAGTCGGACGAGCCGGGCGACGGCGCGGGCGAGCGCGAGCGGGGCGGGGTTCTCGGCGTCGAGCGCGAGGCGGCCGACGTAGGTTTCCGTCTCGAAGGGAACCATCCAGTGCGGTGGCGGGATCGCGCCGTCGGCCAGCGGCGGGACGGTGCGCGTGCGCCAGGAGCCGGCGTCGTCGCTGATTCCGCGGACGGTCAGGCGGTGCAGCGTTCGCAGGTCTTCGGTCGTGACGGGGCCGCGGCGGGTGCCGTGCTGGACCGCCCACGCGGCCGCGTCGGCGTAGCCGCGGACGAGCCGGTAG
>JAFAMK010000434.1 GCA_019233415.1 Vulcanimicrobiota bacterium | reverse complement strand
ACGCGGTACGAGCGGTTCAGGAAGTCGAAGTCGTTGACGTACTCGGAACCCAGGAAGACCTGCATCGCCGCGAAGACGTCGGAGATCGGGATGCCCAGTGCGGCGACCTTGTCGCGGTCGACTTCGACGACGTACTGCGGCGCGTCGTCGCGAAACGTCGTCGAAACGTTGCGCAGCGTCGTGTCCTGCCGCGCGGAGCCGATCAGGCCGCGCGCGGCCGCGGTCAGCGCGGGGATGCCGACGCCGCCCTGGTCCTGCATCTCGAACTGGAACCCCGCGAGGTTGCCAATCCCGCGGATCGTCGGCGGGTTGAAGGCGAGGACCGTCGCATTGGTGATCGCAGCGAGCCGCGGGCGCAGCCGGCGCATGATCCCGTCGGCCGACTGCTCGGGGCGTTTGCGTTCGTCCCACGGCCGCAGCGAGACGAACATCATCGCGCGGTTCGGCGCGTTGGTGCCGAACTGCGTTCCGTTCGGTTCGAACGTCACGGCGATCTCGGGGAAGTCCGCCATGATCCCTTCGATGCGGCGCGTTACACGCTCGGTGTCGGCCAGCGAGGCGCCTTCGGGCAGCTGCACCGTCACGTAGAAATAGCCGAGGTCCTCGTCGGGGAGGAAGCCCGTCGGGATGGTCTGGTAGGCGAAGTACGTGCCGACGAGCCCGAGCGCGAAGAGCGCGAGCACGGCGCCGCGCCAGCGCACGAGCCCCGGCAGGGTCGCGTGGTAGGTGTTGCGCGTCGCGTCGATGACGCGGTTGATCAACCCGTAGAAGCCGGTGCAGCGGACGGTGTGCTCGCCGAGGAGCAGCGCGGAGAGCGTCGGCGTGAGCGTCAGCGCGACGAACAGCGAGATCGAGATCGAGCACGCGATCGTCAGCGCGAACTGCTTGTAGAGCTGCCCCGTCGTCCCCGCGAACGCGGCGACCGGGATGAACACCGCCAGCAGCACCAGCGAACTCGCGATGACGGCGCTCGTGATCTCCTTCATCGCGGCCGACGCGCCGTGGTACGGGTCCATCCCCTTCTCGTTGACGAAGCGCGCGATGTTCTCGATGACGACGATCGCGTCGTCGACGACGAGCCCGGTCGCCAGCGTCAGGCCGAACAGCGTCAGCGTGTTGATCGAGAAGCCAAGCACCTTCATCAGCGCGAAGGTGCCGATCAGCGAGACGGGGATCGTGATCGCCGGGATGAGCGTCGTGCGCCACGACTGCAGGAACAGGAAGACGACGGCGATCACGAGGACGATCGAAATGCCGAGCGTCTTGAGGACCTCGCGAATCGACTCGGCGACGAACGGCGTCGCGTCGAACCCGACCCGGTAGTACATCCCGGCGGGAAAGCGCGCCGAGAGGCGCTGCATCGTCGCGCTGACGTCGGTCGCGACCTGGAGCGCGTTCGCGGTCGGCAGGGTCAGGACTGCGATTCCGATCGCGTCCTTGCCGGAGAGCCGCAGGTCTTGCGCGTAGCTCTCCGCGCCCAGCTCGACGCGACCGACGTCGCGCAGGCGCACGAAGCCGGCGTCGGGGTTCGAGCGCAGGATGATGTTCCCGAACTCGTCGGGCGTGCGGAGTCGGCCGAGCGCGCGCACCGAGATCTGATACGGCTGGTCAATGCGGACCGGCGCCGAGCCGATCGCGCCGGCGGCGACCTGGACGTTCTGCGCCTGCAGTGCCGTGACGACGTCCGAGGCGGTCAGGTGGTTCAGGTTCAGCCGCAGCGGGTCGAGCCACAGGCGCATCGCGTAGCGCCGCTCGCCGAAGATGCGCACATCGTTGACGCCGCGGATACGCTTGAGGACGTCGACGACGTTGTTCGCCGCGTAGTTGCTGATGAAGACGCGGTCGTAGCGCGCATTGGTCGACGCGAGCGCCATCCCGAGCACGAACGTGCCGCTGTTCTTCGCGACGGTGACGCCGGTCGCGCGCACCTCGGCCGGGAGCCGGCCGAAGGTGTTGTTGACCTGGTTCTGCACGTCGTTCGCCGCGAGATCGAGGTTGCGGTCGAGGAAGAAGGTGCAGGTGATCGTGCTCGTCCCGTCGCTGGTCGTCGTCGAGCTGATATAGCGGAGTCCGTCGACCCCGTTGATCGCCTCTTCGAGCGGCGTCGTCACCGACGACTCGGCGGCCTGCGCGTTGGCGCCGGTGTAGGTCGCGCTCACGGTGACGACCGGCGGCGCGACCTGCGGGAACTGCGCGACGGGGAGCGTCGGGATCGAGATCGCCCCGGCCAGGATGATGAAGAGGGCGCAGACCGACGCGAAGACCGGCCGGTGCAGGAAGAACTCGATCACGACCCGACTGGGTTCGACCCGGCGGCGCGGGACTCCGGGGGATGCAGCCGAAAGCGGCGTCCGATGCTCCACCTTGCTCTCCTGCTCGGGCTCGATCTGCACGCGTTCACGGCGGCCTCGATCTCGCCGGACGGCACGCGCGTCGTCGCGGTCGACACGGTCGAGACCGCGAACGGCGTAGCCGCCCCGCCACCGACGATCGTCCTCCTCGGCCGCGACGGCCGGACGATCCGCCGTATCGCGTGCCCGGCAGGAGGCCGCTGCAAGTTCGGCTCGCCCACGTGGTCGCCGGACGGGTCGCGGATCGCCTACGTCCTGCGCAGCGACAAGGTCGGGACGGCGTCGATCTGGACCGTCGCCGCCGACGGCTCGCACCCGGCCCCATTGCTCGCGGCGTACGATGGGGTCCTCAACGACGTGACCTGGTCGCCGGACGGGAAGACGCTGGCGGCCCTGGCGACGGCGCACGCGCACAAGGAGATCGGCGCGACGCAGGCCGGCGCTGCGCTGACCGGCGACCTGGCCGCGACGCTGGTGGCTGACGTCCAGCGAATCGCCGTCGTCGGCCGCCGCGATGCGCTGCGGTACGCTTCGCCGGCGAACCTGTTCGTCTACGAGTACGACTGGATGCCGAACGGCCGCGGCTTCGTCGGGACCGGCGCGCACGGCAACGGCGACAACAACTGGTGGGTCGCGCGGCTCTACGCGTTCGACGCCGCGACGGCGAGCGCGCGCGAGATCGCGCGGCCGCCGTTCCAGCTGAACGTGCCGCGCGTCTCACCGGACGGTACGCGCGTCGCCTTCATCGGCGGGCTGATGAGCGACTTCGGCGCGGTCGGCGGCGACCTCTACACCGTGCCGCCGGCCGGCGGAACGCCGACCGACCTCACGCCGGGCGCGCCGTTCACGGTCACGTCGCTGCAGTGGGCGCGTGACGGCGCGTTGCGGTACACGGCGCTGCACGGCAGCGACGAAGTCGTCGGCATGATTGGCTCCGGCTTCGAGCCGCCGCCTCCGCCGCCGATGAGCGGCGTCGGCCGGATCACCACGCAGGTGCACGA
>JAFAMK010000408.1 GCA_019233415.1 Vulcanimicrobiota bacterium | reverse complement strand
CTTCATCCTCGCGACCGTCGTGTACGAGTACATCAACACGGCGGAACCGGTCGGGTCGGTCACGCTCACCCAGAAGTACAACCTCGGGGTCTCCTCGGCGACGATTCGCAACGAGATGGCCGAGCTGGAGTCGCTCGGGTACCTCGTCCAGCCGCACACGTCCGCCGGCCGCATTCCGTCGGACGCGGGCTACCGCACGTACGTCGACCGGCTGATGCAGCCCGAGACGCTGACGAAGGACGACACGCGCCGCATCCGCGACCAGTTCCGCGAGGCGTCGCGCGAGCTGAGCGACGTCATCGAGCAGACGACGCGCCTGCTCTCCGGCCTCTCGGGGAACCTCGCGATCGCGATCGCGCCGTCGCGCGACACGCACGCGTTCAAGCACGTCCAGCTGATCTGGCTCTCGCCGCGGACCGCACTTGCGGTGATCGTCACCTCGGCCGGTGTCGCGGCGCAGCGCGTCTTCGAGTGGACGGCCGACGTCGACGCCGACGCGCTGACGCGGCTCTCGAACGCGCTCAACTCGCGCTTCGGTGGGCGCGTCATGGAACAGATCGTACCGGCCGAGATCGACGCCGTCTGCACCGAGCAGAGCGTCGCGCCGGAGATGCGGGACGCCGTGCGAACCGCGTTCGCGACCTCGCGCCAGACCGGTGAGCCCGAACTGGCCGCGGCCGGCGCGCAGAACCTGCTCGACCAGCCGGAGTTCCACGACCTGCGCAAGCTGCGCGCGATCCTGCGGATCGTCGAGGAACAGCGCACGCTCTACGACCTGATCGCCGACGAGCTGACCGCCGAGGGCGGCGCCTCCGATCCCGTTCCGCACGTGCGGATCGGGCACGAACTGCGTGCCGACGAACTGACCGAGTGCAGCGTCGTCACCGTGCCCTACCGCTTCGGCGACCGTGGGGTCGGCATGCTGGCGATTCTCGGGCCGCGGCGGATGCCGTACGGCCGTCTCATCGCGCTCGCGTCGGGGACCGCCCGTTCGCTGGGCGACCACCTCAACGACGTAGAAATCAGGTAGATGCCGGCCGACTACTACGACGTGCTCGGCGTCGCGCGCGACGCGGACGAGAGCACGATCAAGCGCGCGTACCGTCAGTTGGCGCGCAAGTACCATCCCGACGTCGCGACCGACAAGGTCGCGGCCGAGAGCCATTTCAAAGAGATCAACGAGGCGTACGAAGTGCTCTCGGACGCGCAGAAGCGCGCGAACTACGACCGCTTCGGCCATGCCGGCGTGAACGGCGGCGTCGGCGACGGCGGGTTTGGGCCGTTCGGTGCCGAGGGTTTCGGCGACATCTTCGACATGTTCTTCGGCGCGGCGCGCGGCGGCGCGCAGCAGCGCCGCAGCGGGCCGGTGCGCGGCAGCGACCTGCGCTACGACGTCGAGATCACGCTCGAAGAAGCGTACGCGGGCACGACGCGCGACATCACCTTCCGCCACCTCGCGACGTGCGCGACGTGCCGCGGCAACGGTGCCGAACCGGGGACGCTGATCGTCCCCTGCGACCGCTGCGGCGGAACCGGAATTCAGCGCCAGGTGCGCCAGACGCCGCTCGGCCAGTTCGTCACGCAGACGACGTGCGCGAAGTGCGCCGGCGACGGACAGATCGTGCAGACGCCGTGCTCGACGTGCCGCGGGCGCGGGCGCGTCGAGCAGGAGAAGAGCCTGCAGGTTCGTATCCCGGCCGGCGTCGACGACGGCTCGCGCATTCGCATCACCGGCAGCGGCGAGGCGGGGATGCGCGGCGGCGGCGACGGCGACCTCTACGTCTACCTGAGCATCGCGCCGCACGCGGTATTCAAGCGCGACGGGCTCGACGTGCTCCTCGACGTCGCGATCGCGTTCCCGCAGGCGGCGCTCGGCGGCGAGATCATGGTCCGCTCGCTCGACGGCGAGATTCCGCTGACGCTGCACCCCGGCACCCAGTCCGGCTCGCAGTACCGCCTGCGCGGGCGCGGGATGCCGAGCGTCCGCGGCGGCGCGAAGGGCGACGAGCTGGTGACCGTCCACGTCGTCGTGCCGACCCGGCTGAGCAAGCGCGAGCGCGAGCTGCTCGAGGAGTACGCGCGCGCCGGCGGCGACCAGATCGAGGAGAAGTCGTTCTTCGACCGGGTCAAAGACGCGTTCCGAGCGGACTGACCGGCCGTCCGTTCAGCAAGTCTTAATCAACACTCGTTACGCTCGTCCTCGCCTACTACCGGGAGGAAAGAGAGACGATGCCGACCGTGATCGACGGCGAGGTTCGCCGCGTTCTCGAGGAGACGCTGCGCCGCCGCGCGGCGTCGGTGCGGTTGTCGCTGGGCTGGCCCACGACCCCGCTCCAGTTCACCGGAATGCCCGAGGGCGACCCCGACGTCTTGGCCGGGTGGCGCCTGCACGCGAACATCGACGGATCCGGTCCCGAGGAAGACGCGGTGCCGATCGCGCTGCGCCTCGACCGCTTCGAGCGCGCGCACGTCGAGAACGAGACGGCGATCTTCGTCTCCGGCGACAACCGCTTGGAAATTCGGCCGGCGCTGGCCGGCAGCGCGTAGCGCCTGCTACGCCGTGCTGGGCGCGCCGACGCCGGCGCGGCGCAGTTCGGCGTCGAGCGTCCCGGTCAGCAGCTGCCAGCACATGCGGTAGTCGCTCGCGAGCGAGCGCAGCGGCGCGCTGAACGTTTCTGGCTTGTTGTGCTCGATGAAGGCGTGCGAGTACCACGCCGGGCCGTAGCCGCACACGAGCGCGGCGGCGAAGAGCCGCGGGTCGCGCGTCGCGATTGCCGTCGTGCCGACGAGCGTAGCGACGATCGTGCCGGCGGCGTGGATTGTGCGGGTGCGCGGGTCGGCGTGGGCGCGCAGGTAGCGCAGCCAGAAGGCGTCGTCCATCCGCGGGCCTTCCGCGCGGGCGGGGCGAAGCGCCTGCCGCGATGCGGGACCGGTTCTTCGTCGAGGGCGTCCACGCGGTCGGCGACCGTGTCGCGTTCGCGCCCGACGACGCCCGCAAGCTCGCGACGGTGCTGCGCAAGCGCAGCGGCGACCGCGTCCAGGTCGTCGACTCGGGCGGGGTCGCCTACGCCGCGACGCTCGCGGTCGACGGCCGCGACGTGCGCGCGCAGCTCGACGAACGGCTCGAGCGCGGCGCGGCCGAAGCGGCGCTGCGGGTGACCGTCGCGCAGGCGGTCCCGAAGGGCCAGAAGATGGAGCTGGTCGTCGAGAAGGCGACCGAGCTCGGCGCGCACGCGTTCGTCCCCGTGCGCAGCGCGCGCGTCGTCGGCCACGACACGAGCCCCGCGAAAGTCGAGCGCTGGCGGCGCGTCGCGCGCTCGGCCGCGCAGCAGTCGGGCCGCACGCAGATCCCCGGCGTCGCCGACGTGCACGACTGGGACGCACTGCTCGCGACGTTCGCGGCGTACGACCGCGTGTATCTTCCGTGGGAGCTTGCGGCACCGGCGCCGCTGCGCGAGGTCTTCGAGCACGACCTGCCCGACGCGGGGAATGTGCTGCTGGTCATCGGCCCCGAGGACGGTTTTGCCGAAGATGAAGTTATGCGGGCGCGCGAGGCGGGCGCGCGACCGATCTCGCTCGGCCGGCGCATCTTGCGCACCGAAACGGCCGCGCTCGTCGTGCTGAGCGCGCTGCTGTACGCGCGTGGGGAATTGTAGTGTCATGA
>JAFAMK010000386.1 GCA_019233415.1 Vulcanimicrobiota bacterium | reverse complement strand
CGCTACGTTCGCCGGTTCGACGCGGGCCCGGTCTCCGAGCGCGAAGGATGGGACGGGACACGCGCGTGGCGCGCCGACGCCACCGGAATGCCGCGTGTTCAGGGGAACGCCGACCTGCGCGACGCGATCATCGCGTGGTCGTATCTCGCAGTCCGTGCGCCGAGCACTGAGCCGCGTGTCACCGTGTTGCCGGCGGAGCTTGCCAAAGACCACACTCCTCCGCTCCGTAGCGCGCGCATACGATACGCTGGACACTCGCGGGACGTTGAGGTCGTCACCGCTCCTCTGACGGGTCTCGTGACTCGCGTCGTGCGGCATGCTGGTGAAGACACCGTGACGACGACGTTCGACGACTACCGCGCCGCGGACTCGCTGGTCGTGCCGTTCACGTTCGCAGAGACGTCGGAGAACGGGCGCTGGTCGGCGCGCGTCGTCGGTGTTGAGACGCCGTCTGCGGTTTCGGATCGCGCGTTCGCCCCGCCCCCTGCGCCAGCCGATTCGTCGCTGGCGGGGACCACGAGTCTTCCGATGCTCGGGCCGCTGCAGCAGCCGGTGATCGAAGTTCGCGTCGATGACGGGCCGCCGTTGCATGTCGTGCTCGACACGGGTGGGCAGAATGTGCTCACGCCGGATGCCGCGCGTCGCAGCGGGTTGGCGGTCGTGGGTTCCGGAACGGTCGGCGGCGCGGGTGCGGGGCTCGTTCCCGTGCGGTACGCGACGGCGCGGCGCGTGCGGGTTGGGATGGCGGAGATGCGGGGTCAACCGTTCCTGGTGCTCGATCTCGGCGCCGGCTTTCCGGTTGACGGGATCGTCGGGTACGAGCTGCTCGCGCGCTTCGCCGCGCGCGTCGACTTCGCGCACAAGCGCGTCGACCTCGCGCCGCGCGCGGCGGCATTCGGGAACGCTGGAACCGTGGTGCCGTTCGTGTTCGAGGAGCGGATGCCACAGGCCGACGGCGCGATCGACGGTGTTCCGGCGGCGCTCACGATCGACACGGGGAGCACGAGCGCACTCGACGTCAACGCGCCGTTCGTGCGCGCGCACGCGCTGGTGCAGCGATACAGTGCGGTCCCTGTCGGGACGTCGATTTACGGCGTCGGCGGCGGTGTTCGCGCGAGCGTCGGACGCGCGAAGGTGTTGCGGCTGGGTAGCGTCCGGGTTCCGAACGTGCGGCTGCTTCTCACGGACGCGTCTGCCGGGTTCGAGAGCAATCCGAGCGTTGCGGGGAATGTCGGCGATGAGGTGTTGCGCCGGTTTGTGATCGTCTTCGACTACCGTGCGATGACGATGCGGTTCGTTCCCGTTGGCGCCCTTACGGCGACGCGGACGTCGCCGGCGCGGGTGCAGGCGCTCCCGGTTGGGTCATTGCGAAAGCCGGGTCGCCGAGTTGCCACAGGAGGAAGGCGAACTCGTCCGTAGCGAGCTGCTGAGCTTGTGCGCGCGAGCTGCCGAGGAAGCCGTGACCGGCGTCGTAGTCGACGCGCAGCAGCACCGGTTTGTTGCTCGACGTTGCCGCCTGTAAGCGCGCGGCGAACTTTCCGACGATCCACGGTGCGACGCGCGGGTCGTTGGCCCCGGTGACGGCGAGGACGGCGGGGTATGGCGTGCCGTCTTTGACGTGGATGTACGGGTCGGTCGAGTAGAGCGCGTTCCAGCCGACTTGGTTCGTGATCGTGCCGAACTCGGGGATGTTCGCCGGGCCACCCTCGGCGAATTCGTCGCGCACGGGATTCGTGTCGCCGACGACGTCGAGCGCGGCGCCCCACAGTTCCGGGTGCTGCACGATCGCGTTTCCGATCGTCACGCCGCCGGCGCTCGTTCCTTCGCCGGCGAACTTCGCCGGCGTCGTGTACTTCTGGTCGATCAGGTAGTGCGCGCACGCGATGAAGTCGTCGACCGTGCGCTGTTTCGTCGCGATGTGCGCGCCGTAGTGCCAGTCCTCGCCGTTCTCGCCGCCGCCCCGCGGGTGGCACTCGGCGAAGACGCCGCCGCGTTCGAGCCAGGCGAGGCGCGTCGGCGCAAACCCGGGCCGGATGACGATGCCGTAGGCACCGTAGCCGTCGAGCAGCGTGAGGTGCGAACCGTCGAGTTGCGCGTCCTTGCGGAGCACGATCGAGAGCGGGACCTTCGTGCCGTCGGCGCTCGTCGCTTGCACCTCGCGCGACGTGATCGCGGAGAAGTCGACGTTCGACTTCTTGCGCAGGCCCGTGTCGGTCAGCGCGACGTTCGCGCCGGTGCGGTACCAGCGCGGTGACTCCGTCCACGACTGCAGCACGAACGTCACGCCGGGGATCATCGGGTCGGTCGCGATCTCGCCGATCGAGCCGGCGTACGGGAGAGCGATCTCCGAGACGCCGCCCGGCGTGCCGTCGCGGTTGATCGCGAGGAGGCGCAGCTTCGAGAGCCCCGCTTCGAGGTCGCGCAGGTAGAGCCCGTCGCCGGCGAGCGAGAAGTCTTCGATCACGCGGCTCGACTCGGGGACGACGACCCGCGCGCGCGCCAGCGTTTCGCCGCGCAGGTCGAGCGCGAGGATGCGGTGATGCGAGGCGCCTTTGTGCGCGTTCAGGTATAGCGTGTCGTTCACCGCGTTCGCGCCCAGGACGTCGTCGGCGTAGTCGGCGATCTTACGCCACGGCGTGTTCGCATTGACTGCCATTGCGGCAGGCGCCGCGTAGAGCTTCACCTCGTTCTGCACGCCGTGTACGACGTACGCGAGCGCCCAGCGCGTGCGCGGTGAGACGGCGACGAACCCGGCGTCTTCCGGCGCCATCGGGATCGACGGGCGCAGGCCGTAGCCGAAGATCGTGGGATCGCGGTCGGGATCGCGGCCGAGGACGTGCAGGCGCGTGACGCCTTTGGTGTCGCGATCGCTCTGCGGCGCGTTCGGCGGCAGCTTCGGCGTGCGGAAGTAGTAGAACGACGTCCCGTCTTCACGCCACGACGGCGCGGTGTAGATGGCGCGCGTGATCGTGTCGGCGAGGAGCTTGCCGCTGCGTGCGTCGATCACGTGCAGCACCGTGTTCTCCGAACCGCCCTCGGAGACGCCGATCGCGACGTACCGCGCGTCGGGCGAGACGGAGTAGTAGTCGAAGGTGTAGTGCTGGTTCTTCCCCGTCGCAAAGTGATCGGGATCGAAGACGAGCCGTTCCGGTCCGCCGGTGATCGCGCGCGCGTAGAGCCGCGTCGTGTTCGCGCCCGGCGGGCGCTTCTCGTAGAAGTACGTTCCGCCGACGGGCTGGAAGCCGGAGACGCTCTCGGTCTGATTGTCCAGCTCCGCGATGCGCTTCGCGAGCGCCGCTCGCCCGGGGATCGCGTCGAGGACGGCGCGCGTGTAGGTGCTCTGCGCCTTGAAGTACGCCGCCAGGCCGGGGTCCTTCGGGTTCTCGAAGTAGCGGTACGGGTCGGTGACCGTCACGCCGAAGTGCGTCTCGGTGACCGGCCGAACCGCCGGCGGTGCCGGCCGCGGCGGAAGCGCGGCGGCCGCCAGAAGCGCGACCGAGGCACCGAGCACAACGAAACGAGCCATCGACGAGCGTCCCATGGCCGCAGGCTTACGCGCCGGGCGTCGCGTTCCTCGCGTGGCAGTTTTGCGACGTTCCGGCCCCGCTACCTAAGCCTTTCACGCTCCGACCGGACCGAGGCCGGTCCGCCTATTTCGGCGCGGACCGAGAAATGGTGTACGCGATGATGTTTGAGTCGACTCGTCCAACCGAAATGTTGAACCGATAGACGCCCGGTGCCCCGAATTGCTGCGACCACGTGACGTAGAACGACTCGCTCGAACCGGCTTCCACCTTGCTGGGCGCGGCGCGCACGACCTCCGTCCCTCGTGATCGCGGGCCGATGAAGTTGAGAGCGACGAGACTGCTCGCCGATGTGCCGGCGACCATGAGGGTGTGTGGTCCTTTGTTGAGCACCGTCACGCGAATTCGTGGGGCGCGAGACGATGTCACCCAGCCCGCCTTCGATGCCTGCACGACGTAGGAACCAGATCGTTTCGTGAACTGAAATTCGCATGTGCTGCAATGCGCACGAGTCGGCTGACTCGTGGTGCCGAACACGAGGATTGCGAGCGCAAGGAGAGTGACGGTAGCCCGTAAACCCTGGCGTAGCATCAGCAAGCCGCCTATCCCGCCGCGATCGTGCGGACCCGGTCGGAGATTTCGTCGGCGTAGCGCTCGGCTTCGTCGTCGCTCTTCGCTTCGGCCCAGATGTTCACCGATGCGTCGGTCGCGTCGGGGAGGACGAGCACCCAGCCGTCGGGGCGTGGGAGGCGAATTCCGTCGAGCGTCTCGACGCGCCCGTTGCCGTGCGCGGCCTCGTCGTGCAGCGAGCGCATCACCGCGCCCTTGCGGTCCCACGGGCACGGCACGACGCGGCCGGCCATGTGCCACGGCGGCAGCATCGCGACCAGCTCGGAGAGCTTGCGCTTCTCGGCGGCCAGCAGCTCCATGATCTTCGCCGTCGCGTAGATGCCGTCGAACGCGGGCTGGAACTCGGGGAAGATCAGCTCGTAGTTCATCCCGCCGGCGAACGCGAGCTTCGCGCCCTCGCGTTCGGCGAGCGCCATCAGCGAGCGGCGGTCGCTGCGCGTGCGCACGATCGTCGCGCCGTTGTCGGCGGCGATCTGCTCGACGACGCTCGGCACGGTCATCGGCATCCCGATTCGCGCGCCGGTCGTCGCGCGCGCGACCATCAGCGTCAGCAGCGCCATCAGCCGGTTGCGGCCGACGATCTCGCCGGCGTCGTCGACGAGCGTCACCGTCTCGCCGTCGGCGTCGATCAGCACGCCGAGGTTCGCTTCGAGCGAGCGCACCACGGACGTCAGCTGGCGCAGGTGACGCTCGCGGTCCTCGCGGAACGTCCGCACTTTCTCGGCGTCGAAGTAGGCGTTCAGCGCGATCTGCTCGACGCCGAGGCCACCGAGGATTTGCGGGAGCACGATCGACGCGTTCCCGTACGCGTAGTCGATCACGACGCGCGCGTTCGCTTCTTTCAGCGCCTGCGCGTGCAGCGCTTCGGCGAACGAGGCCGAGTAGCGTTCCAGCGCGCGCGAGGGGAAGTCGAGACGGCCGACGTCGTCCATCGGCGTGCGCCGGAAGTCCTCGCGGAAGAACAGGTTTTCGACCTTGCGTTCCGCGCCTTTGTCGATCCCGATCCCGGTGTGGTCGAAGAACTCGAAGACGACCGCGTTCGGGTCGTCGGGCGCGACGCGCACGTGCACGCCGCCGTCGCTGCCGACGCGGACCGCGTAGCGCGCAAGCGGGAGCGGGTACGAGCGCAGGTCCAGCACGTTGACGCCCACGCTGAGCAGCCCCGAGATGATGCAGCGGTTCATCACGCGCGAGGCCGGGTGCGTGTCGCGGCTCGTCATCACCGTCTGGCCGTGCTTGAGCGAGGTCCCGAACGCTTGGCCGAGCTTGAGCGCGAACTCGGGGGTGATCTCGAGGTTCGCAAGGCCGCTGATGCCGACCGAACCGAACAGCGAGCCGGGCCACTTCTGCCCGTAGATCAGCGACATCGAAACGATCGAGCCGGCGCTGACCCATTTGTCGGGCCACAGTTTCAGGTGCGCGTTGATCTGCGAGCCTGCGCCGATCGTGCAGCCGCGGCCGATCACGGTGTTCTCGTTGACGACCGCGCGCTTCTCGATCGTGTTGCGGTCGGCGACGGTGCAGTCGCTCAGCGACGCCTCCTCGCCGACGTAGACGTCCTCCCAGCAGACGGCGCGGCAGACGCTTCCGCCGCGCTCGACGATCGCGCGCGCACCGATCACCGCCGGCCCTTGCACGGTCGCGCCGGCGGCGATCTGCACGTCGCGCCCGAGGATGACCGGGCCTTCGACGTGCGCGGCGGGATCGATGCGCGTCCCCTCGCCGGCCCACACGCCCGGCGCGATCTCGCTCCCGGGGAATGCGATCTGCACCTTTCCCGAAACCGCGTCGTAGTTGGCCTGCTGGTACTGTTCGAGGTTGCCGATGTCGGTCCAGTACGCGTCGATCACGTAGCCGCCGAGCTTCGCGCCCTCGCGGAGCATGTCGGGGAACAAGTCCTTCGAGAAGTCGTAGACGCGGCCGCGCTGCATCCGGTCGAGAATCGCCGGTTCGAGCACGTAGATGCCGGTGTTGATCGTGTCGGAGAAGACCTCGCCCCACGACGGCTTCTCGAGGAACCGCACGATGCGGCCTTCCTCGTCGGTGACGACGACGCCGAACTCCAGCGGGTTCGTCACGCGCTGCAGCGCGATCGTGACGTCGTTCCCACGCTCCTTGTGATGCCG
>JAFAMK010000296.1 GCA_019233415.1 Vulcanimicrobiota bacterium | reverse complement strand
CCGATCGTCGTGACGCTCGACGCGCTCGACGAGCTGGCCCTGCGCCGCATCCTGGTCGAGCCGCGCAACGCGCTGGTCCGCCAGTTCCAGAAGATCATGGGGATGGACGGCGTCGAGCTGACCTTCACCAAGGAAGCGCTGATCGCGATCGCGATCAAGGCGCAGTCGCGCAAGACCGGCGCGCGCGGCCTGCGCTCGATCCTCGAAGAGATCATGCTCGACGTGATGTACGACCTTCCGTCGCTCCAAGGCGTCAAGAAGTGCGTCATCAACAAGGAAGTCGTCGAGAAGAAGGAGTCCCCGACGCTGGTCTTCGCCGACCGGCCGAAGGACCAGAGCGCCTAGCGTCGCGTCAGGCGATCAGCTCGACGCGCTGGCTGGAGAGCACGCGGAAGCGCGTGTCGTACGAGCGCATCTCGTCGGCGATGCGGATGCGGCTGTGGATCAGCACGTCCTGGGCCGTGCGCCCTTCGCCGAGGTCGCGAACCGTGCCGGCCTGCATCCGGATCAGCGGGACGGTCCCCGGCAGCGGTGGGTCGAGGCGCCGCGCACGCACCAGCTGATCGACGATCCCCTTCTGGACGGCGACGGGGAGTGCGCGAAACTCGTCGTCGGACACGGCGCGCGCCTTGAAATCGACCTTGTTCGGCTCAGGCTTGTTCTCGACGTAGCGGACGACGGCGTCCCAGTCGTCGGCGGCGATCGCGGTGAACGTGCAGAAGTAGCGGTGCACGACTTGCTGCGGGGCCTGCATGGCCTCGCGCTGGTCGATGTGCACGCGGCTCGGGATCGTGCGCTCGCGGAGCGTGAACGTCAGGTGCAGCTCGGTCTCCGGGAAGACCTTGGGGCAGACGAACGCGAGGCCCTCGCGCGAAACCGTCGTTCCGAGTACCGGAATCCGCCGGCCGTCACTCACTGCGTGACCGCTGAACTTCCCATGGCGTGCGCCCGCCGCGCCGTTGTCAAACCAGCGCTGCTCGCGTTTTCCGAAGAGCTGGTCGAAGAACTGCATCTGCATTGCATGATAGCAAGCTTGCGGCGAACAACCTCCCCTCCTCGCCGAATCCTAACGCTCATTTGACTGCGGTCACACACTTTTGTGTGTTTCGCGTAAGATGGTTTACACGGTCCTTACGAAGCAGTGCCGAGTGCGGCGCGAACGCGCTCCGCGGCGTCTTGCGGCGTGTCCGGTGGATCGACGTGAACGAAGATGTGCCGGTACGGTGACGACCCTTCCGCGAGGTCGATGACGAGTACCGCGTCCTCGCGCTGATAGTCGAAGAACACCGTCTCGCCGTGATACAGGAATGTTCCAGCGAGTTTGAATGGCCACGGTGAGCCAGTCCCAATCAACTTCAGAGACTCCCAAAAGCTCGGCGGTTTCTCCGCCGAGGCGTCCGCGACGTTCGCGAGCGGGATCGCGAACGAACCGTGCACGGCCCAGAATTTGTCCCAGTTCGAGAGCTCGATGCGGAGCGTGTCTCCGTCGATGCGCACTGTCGCCATGCCCCCACATACCCACCCGCGGGCGGCCGGTTTCGGGTACAATTGGTTGCATATGGAGACGAAGACGACCCTGGCCCTCACCAGCGACGTGTTTCGCGACGGCCAGACGATGCCGATGAGCGCGGTGTTCGACGGGTTCGGGTGCACCGGCAACAACCGGAGCCCCGACCTGACCTGGTCCGGCGCGCCGACCGGGACCCAATCGTATGCGGTGACGATCTGGGACCCCGACGCGCCGACGACCGTCGGCTTCGTCCACTGGGTCGTCTTCGACATTCCGGCCGACGTCGTGTCGCTTGCCGAAGGCGCGGGTTCGCAGAAGGGCGCGGGCGTCGGTGCAATTCAGGGCTACACCGATTTCGGCTTCAACGCGTACGGCGGCCCGTGCCCGCCGGTCGGCCACGGGCTGCACCGCTACTATCACACCGTCTACGCGCTCGACGTCGAAAAACTCGGCCTCGACGAGTCGGCGACCTACGCGCTGTTCCGCTACATGATCCGCAGCCACACCCTCGCGACCGCCGAGATCGTCGGCACCTACGGCCGTCCCGCGTAACATCATCCCCACCGGGCGAGCGCGGCGCCCAATGCGTCGCGCACGCCCGCATCCGTCTCTTCCGCCAGAGCACGCCGCACGATTCCCGCAGCCCACGCGCCACCGACCGTCCCCAACGCATCGGCAAGTGCACGTCGTCCCGCAACATCGCACCCCACCGCCCGCGGATCGATCAGACTCGGCCACGTGACACCTGCGGACGACGCCGCTGCGGACCAACGATCGAAGACCGGATCGACGCTGGCCCAGCGATCGGGCGCGACGTCGACGGCGGTCAGCCGGTCGACCGGCGGCGACGGTGGCGGCGCAAACGAAACGGTCGTCCGTGGCTCGGGCGCACGCTGCGGCGCAAAAATGACAATCGCCATCAGCCCCGTTCCAAGGAGCGCGAGCAGCGTCGGCATTTCGAGCGTCAGCATACACCCGTACCGACCGTCGCGCGCGACCGCAGCGCGGAAATGAGCGCGGCCCGCGCGTCATCGAGCATCGCATCGGAACGATGTGCGAGCGCATGGTCGAACCGTTCGAGCGGAACGCCCTCGCAGCGCGCAAGCGCGTCGTCGATCGCGAGCGCATACCGCAGCAGCGCATCCCCAAGCGCCGGCTCCCCGTCGCACCGCGTCGGAAGAAGCGCGACCAGCGCGCGCAACGCCGCAGGCGCCCCGTAAGGGGCGCGTTCGATCGCCTCCGCCAACTCGGCGATACGCTCGCGCGAGAGTCGCGTGCACGGCGCGTCGGTCCTCGCCGGTCTCCCGCCCGGTGCAATGCGCAGCGCGGCGAACAACGCGACGAGTGAACGGCGTACGATCACGTCGTCGAGGTCGTCCGCGGTCACCTCGAACCCGGGGATGCGGAGCTTGACGAAGAGCCGATCGAAAAGATCGCCAACGGCCTCTACCGTGCCACCAAGCGCCTCCGCGACGCGCAGATCACCCGACGTCTCGTTATCCGGAAAGAACGCGCGCACGACCATCACGTGCCCGACCAGGCCGGGGCCGCGGATCCCATCGAGTAGCCGCCCGATCTGCTCACGGCGCTCATCGTCCAGGCGCACCACGAACGTGAACGCATCGTCATCCGCAGCCGCGTTGTCGGGCATGACAGGCGATTCGATTGCTTCGGACGGCGCGGGAGGCTCGGGCGGCGGCGAGCACGCGATGCGCGCGTCGACGTGAAATGCAAGTCCAACCGGCCGCTCGGCGAACGCGGCCGAGGCCCGCACGCGCACGTTCATCGGCACGAGGGGTACGACGACGCCGTCCGCGAGGAGATCGGCGGCGACGAGCAGGTCGGTATCGCTCGGACGTGCATCCGCTGCGAATGCGCAGGTCGCGGCCAGCGTCGTCGTTCCGAGCACGCCGCGTACGAGCAGTCCGTCCCCGTCGAACGGTGGGCGCCCGCCTTCGTCGAGCAGGGCGAACCCGTCGATCGCGGCCGAACCGGCGATCGCACGCGCGCCAGGCGGCGTCGGTATGCGTAACGTCAGCGTCTCGACGGCGCCATCGATCTCGACGTCCAGCCGCACGGTGAATGGCGCGCCGGCAACCCCCTCGGACGGCGCCGCGATCGCCGCGCGGATCGCTGGACGAGATGATTCTCGTGCATCGTCGACGACGGCGGCCGGCAGTGCAATGGCTTCGCGCATGGCGACTGCGAACGTCGCTCGCGCGCGTTCGCCATGTTCGTCGGAGGCGACGATCGACGCGCGGAAAACGGCGTCCGCAAGCGTCCGCGACGGTACCTGCGCGACGAGGTCGACCTCACGCAGGCCGCCGGGTCGAAGCGCGGCGACCGTCGCGATGTCGTCATCGCCGATCGTCAACCGCAGCGATTCGGTCGCATCGCCGGCGTTGAAGACGAGTGCGCGCAGGCGGAGCCGCGCTCCCGGCGCTGCGACGGCCGGGACGTCGAGCGCGCGAAGTCTGATCTCGCGAACGGACGCGGCAGCAAGCGGGGCTTCCTGCGTGTGCTCGCCGACGACGATTCGGATCGTGCCGTCTCCGTCCGCGTTCGGGAACGCCACCATGAAAGCGAGTCGGACCGTGTCGCGTGCGGGGACGCGGGCGAGTGTGAAGGTCGTGCGCGCACGTGAGCGCTCCAGGCCCGCGTGAACGAGTGCGCCGGCGCGTCGCGCGCGGGCGACGACCGGGACGCCGTCGGCGGCTGCGGTTTCCACGATGAGACGTGCGCCCGGCGGCAAGCCGACGTCGATGGGAACGTCCGGCGCGTCGGCCCACCCGTCGTTTCGTACCGTCACCGTGACGCCGGCATGGCGGCGTCCCGGCACGAGGGTTACCTCGGGTGGCGCGAGGAGCGGCATCGTCGCGAGGTTCGTTCGGGCGGGGAGGTGTGCGCGGACGGTGCCGGCGAGGAGGACGTGCGCGCCTTCCGCGGTGATCGTCGCGGTCGGCGCGGTGATTTGCGCTGCGAACGTCAGGGTCGCGTGTTCGCCG
Source organism: Vulcanimicrobiota bacterium (assembly GCA_019233415.1). Lineage (GTDB taxonomy): Bacteria > Vulcanimicrobiota > Vulcanimicrobiia > Vulcanimicrobiales > Vulcanimicrobiaceae > Vulcanimicrobium. The sequence continues at coordinate 46 of JAFAMK010000296.1, read as the reverse complement.
GTGGCGAGCCGTGGGACGTCGAGCGTTGCCGGGTCGTCGCCGTCGA
>JAFAMK010000215.1 GCA_019233415.1 Vulcanimicrobiota bacterium | reverse complement strand
CCGCCGGTGACGCGCGCCGGCACGCCGCCGGCGAAGCCGACGCGCCAGACGTGCCGGCGATCGAGATCGCCTTGATTCGACGTGTACAGCAGCGCGCGGCCGTCGGCGGTCGGCGCAACCTGCTCGACTTCGAACCGTCCCGGCGTCAGATCGCGCGCGGCGCCGCCGCGCGCGTCGATCGCGTCGAGATGAATCCAGCCCGTCTTCTCCCACAAAAACGCGACGCGCTGGCCGTCGCCCGACCACCACAGCGAGGGACCACCGAGCGAGTACGACGCGTAGGTGTGTCCCGTGCCGCGGTCGGCGGTCCACACGACGTGACCGGCGCCGCTGCGCGCGTCGGCGACGACGAGCGACCACGGCGCGGACGACGGCGGATCGTACGCCGGGTCGTCGCGGTACGCCGGCCCCGGCCGGCGCACGAACGCGATCTTCGTTCCGTCCGGCGACCACGCCGGCATACCGTCTTGCTCGAAGCCCGGCGCGACGTAGACCACGTTCGGTGCGCCGAGCGTGTATGCGCCGACCCACGCATGGTCGCCGCGGTCGATGGTGAACGCGAGCCGCGTGCCGTCAGGCGACCACGTAAGCTCGCTGACGGCGCCGCGCACGGTGAACGGCGGCGCGGGCTTGCCGACGGTCCACGTCGCGCCACCGTCGGTCGTCGCGAGCGTCGCGACCATCGCGCTGCCGTGCGCCTCCCACGCGACGCGGTCGCCCTTCGGCGAGAGCACCGGGTGAATGCCCTCGCCGACTTCGTACGACGTGCCGCTCGCGAGCGAGGTCAGCACGATGCGGCGCGACGGCGGCTCCGCGAGTCCAAGTGGGTTCGGGTTCGTACCGCCTTCGGTGTCGCTCTGGTTCGAGCCGCCGCGCGCGTAGAGTACGGCGGTGCCGTCCGCGAGCAGTTGCGGATCGGACAGGTCCTGCCCGTCGTCGGCGGTCTCGTGCGTGACGAGGCGAACCGTACCGTCCTTCCACAGCGCGAGGTTGCGCGCGCCGCGCGCGTGTACGGTCCACAGCAACGCGCGGTGGTCGGGCGACGCGGTGAGCAGGTCGGGATACGGCGGGCTCAGCGCCGCGTCGACCGTGAACGCGCGCGTCCCCGCCGCGCCGGCGGCGGTGCTGCACAGCGCCGCCACGGCGCCGAGCGCCAGCGCGAAGCGTGCGAGCATCTCAGTGCGAGCCCGGCTGCCCGGCGGCGGGAACCGCCGTGGGAACCGCGCTCGGCACGGGCGCCGGCGCGAACGAGACCTGCGGGATCAGCGCGATCCCCGCGACCGTGCCGTCGTCGTCGCGCTGCCACAGGTAGATCATCCGCTGCTTCGGCGTCGCGACGAGGAACTCGTAGGCGGTCGTCGGCGCGCGCCGGTCGAGCCCCGCGAACGTGTACGTGCGCGAACCGAAGCGGGCGAGGTCGCGCAGCGCCACGAGGTGGCTGCGCGTCATCCGCGCGCGGAAGTCCGGCCGCAGCTTCGCCATGTCGACGTGACCGGCGGCCGCGGCGTCGAGCCACGCCTTCGCGGCCGCAACGTCCGACGCGCGCGCGCCCGCCGGCAGCGGCGGGGCCTTCGGCGTGGCGGGGGCTTTCGGCGCGGCCGCGCTCGGCTTCGGCGCCGCCGGTGCGAGCGGGACGAGCGTCGTGTAGACCGCGTTGACGGCGTCGTTGTAGCTGTAGAAGCCGCTGTTCGCGAGGACGATGATCTCGAGATGATCGTCGGGGAAGCGCGCGTCCTGCGTCGCCGCGCCGGTCGTGTTCCCGCCGTGCGCGATGAAGCGGTGGCCGTTGGGAAGCTTGTCGATCATGATTCCGAGGCCGTAGTTGGTGATGTTCGCGTCGACCTTGACCGGCGTCATCTGCTCGGCCTGCGAGCGCGGCGAGAGCAGCTTGCCGCCGTCGTGCGCCGCGTTCCACTTCGCAAGGTCTTCCGCATTGCTGATGATCCCGCCGGCGCCGCCGAACCAGGTGTAGTCGATGTGCAGCGCGTGCTCCCACGGGCCAAGCGCGAAGTACGTGTACTCGGTCGCGACGTCGGGCGCGACGTCGTCGGAGTCGCGCACGTAGGTCGAGGTCATCCCGAGCGGATCGAAGATGCGCTTCTTGAGGAACGCGCCGTAGGAGAGCCCGCTGAGCCGCTCGATCACCATCTGCAGCAGGACGTAGCCGGTGTTGGAATACTGGCGCTTCGTCCCCGGCTTGAACCCGAGCGGCCGTTTCACCATCTCACCGACGACCTGCGCCGGCGTCGCCGGCCGCGCGCCCAGCTCGTCGAAGTCTTCCACTTCGGTGAACTCCGCGTAGCCGCCGGTGTGCATCAGCAGGTTGCGCAGCGTCACCTGGTTTCCGTGCGGAATCTCGGGCAGATACTTCGCAAGGTGCTCGTCGATGTTCAGCTTCCCCTCGTCCTGCAGCATCAGGATGCCGGTCGAGGTGAACTGCTTCGTATTCGAGCCGATCGGGAAGCGCGTCTGCGCGTCGGGCGGCACCTGGTCGTCGACGTTGCGCATCCCGAAGCCCTTCTGGTAGACGAAGCTTCCGTTGCGGACGACGGCGATCTCGACGCCGGGCGCGGCGCGGCCCTCGATCGAGCGCTGCCCGATCGCGTCGAGCGCGGCGGTCTGCGCCGCGGTCAGCGCGCCGTCGTCGGCGCGCACCGGCGGTGCGGCCCCGGCGGCCAGAATCAGGGCGAGAACAAGGGCGGCGGTCGGCTTCACGGTCACTTCCTTCATGCGTTCCTCGCGGCGACGAACAGGGCGTAGTCGTAGAGCGTGCGGGCGATCTCGGCGATCGTGCGTTCCGACGCGGCGACGCCGGCCGTCGCGCCACGAATGTAGACGGACGCGATCAGGTGGCCCGCGCCGTCGGGGAGGGTGATGATCCCGACGTCGTTGGCGGTCCCGCCGAACGTGCCGGTCTTGTCGGCGACCGGCGTTCCGGCCGGCAGCAGCGCGCGCAGCCGGTTGCCGCCGGTCGTGCAGCGCGCCATGACGTCGAGCAGCAGCTCGGTGCTCTCGCGCGAGAGCAGCGTCGAATCGCGGTGGTGCAGCCGTTCGAGCAGCGCGGTCATCGCGGCGGGCGTCGTCAGGTCGGCGTCGGTCTGCTCGTAGCGCGCCGCGGCGTCGGCCGGCACCTCGAGCCCTTCGGCGAGCTTCGTGCGCTCGAAGTACGCCCAGCGCTCCTGTGGGTCGTCGGGGAACGTCGCGTCGTACGACTCGGCGATGATCGCCGCCGTCGGGCGGTCGACGCGCATCCCGGCGAACCCGGCCGCGTGCACGTGCGCGGTCACCGCCGGCCCGCCGCCGGCGAGCCGCAGCAGCACGTCGGTCGCGCTGTTGTCGCTCTCGATCAGCATGCGCTCGAGCAGCAGCCGCACCGAGAACGCGACCTCGTTCGGGCGCAGCCGGTCGCCGATCGTCCCGCCGATCACGAAGTCTTCCGTCTGCACCGTGACCATCTCGCGCAGCGCGAGCCGGCCGCGGTCGACGAGCGCGAGCACGGCGACCGCGATCGGCACCTTGTACGTGCTGGCCATCGGAAACGCCGCATCCGGGTTCAGCAGCATCCGTTCACCGGACTCGACGTGCAGCGCCGCAACGCCGACGCGCCCGCCGGGACGCTGCGCCAGCCGTTCGAGCGCGCGTTCGAGCGCCGGCGCCGTCGTGATCATGCGCGCGTCCTCGTCAGCGGCCGAACCGGTGGCGCAGCGCGATGCGGACCGTCGTCGGCCCGTAGTTGCTGCCGCGCGTGACGCCGAGATAGCCGGTGGTCGCGTGCGCGAAGAGGCCGTTGGCGAGCGGGACCGGCACGCCGTCCATGTAGCTCGCGAACGCCGACCCGTAGGTGCCGAACAGGTTGTCGCCGGTGATCGTCAGCGTCGTGTCCTTGCTCAGCAAGAACCGGGCCGCCGCCGAGACGATCTCGAACGCGGGCTGGTTGAAGCCGTTGTTGGGTCCGTAGTAGGTCACGCCGAGATTGTAGTACGTCCCCGCCGCGGTGCGCCAGTTGACCTCGCCGTAGCCGGAGCTGTACGGAATGCGACCGCCGGCGATCCCGTCGTAGAAGCCGCTGCTGCCGAAGAAGTTGGCGTTCGGGACGACGCCGAGGTTCGTCGTGTACTTGCCGTTCTGCGTGTCGTAGAACCCGGCCGGCAGGTTGTACGTGAACGCGCGTTCGAGCGAACCCTGGAGGCGGAAACCGAAGCCGACCAGCGGCGCGCGCTGCACGGCCAATTCGACACCCTCGTAGCGCGCTTGGCCGAGATTGCGCGTCTGCGTGATGTAGAGCGGCTCTGTGTTCCCATTGTCGGCACCCCCCGTAGGCGTGTACGTACCGTTCTGGAACGTCGAGTTGAGGAACAGGTTGTGCAGCGTCGCGAAGTACACGTCGGCCGAGACGCCGATCGAGCGCGCAAACCGCGTGTCGAGCCCGAGGTCGTACGAGAACGCCGTCTCCGGGCTGATCTGGCCGTTGTTTTCGCTGAACGTGTACAAGGTTGCGCCGCCGACGGCGTTCGGGAGCGGGCTCCCGCCCGGTGACGAGAGGAGGCTGATGTACGGCGGAGCGATGGAGCCGCCGGTGGAGAACCGCACCGCGAGGTCGCTCGACGGACGCCAGGCCAAGCCCAGCCGCGGCTCGTTCGCGTTGTGCGACGCGTCATTCCAGAGCGCTTGTCTGGAAATCAGGTCGTAGACCTGATAGTGGCTCGCATAGCGGACGAGGTAGTCGCTCAGCGACGCGTTGAGCTTCGGCCCGAGCGCGAACTGCCCGCGCAGCGAGATCGTCGTGAACTGCTGACTCGAACCGGGCGAGAGCGTGTACTGCACGACGCCTGCGAGCGGATTGTCCTGCCAGACGTTCGCGTCGTGTTGCGAGCGGTCGAACGAGACCGAGTAGGTGTTCCGCCCCGCGGTGTGGTCCAGCTCGACCGAATAGCCGCGCAGGTGGTCCAGGATGTCGATGACGTTCGGCGCGGTGGTCGACTGGAACACGACCGGCGTTCCGTTGAAATAGGTCATCACGGGCGCGACCGGCGTCGAGGTCGGCGTCGCACCGCAGCCGCCATTGATTAACCCGGTGCCCGGCGAACAGAGCAGCAGCCCGCCCCATGCGGTGCCGCCGAACGACGTAATGGAGTTGTTGCCGGTCGCCGAGGTGATGTAGCCATTGCTGAACCCGGTGTAGTAGCGCGCGAGCAGCGCGTCCGACGGGCTGAGCGACGTGCGAAACTCGGCCTGCAGGAGGTTCTGCTGCGACCAGTCCGTGTTCGGGTTGTTGGCGAGCGTGTCGAACGGGATCGCCCGCCCGGCCGGGACCGAGCCCGTGTAGCCGGGCGGCGGCGTGAACGTCGAGAAGCTCTGGTTCGTGCCGGAGATCGGGAACAGCGACGACAGCTCGCTATAGTCGTCGAAGTGCGCCTGTCCGCCGAGGTAGCTCAGCGTCAGCGCGGTCGTCTGCGAGAAGTTGAAGCGCAGCTTGGCGAGTTCCGCCTTCGCGTCGTAGCCCGCGCTCGCATGGGCGCAGCACAGGTAGACCGGCTGCGCGTAGCGCGCCTGGCCCGGCGTGCTGTTGAACTGCGGGTTCTGGCTCGGGGCGGTGCCGAGCGGAAACTGCGCGACGACCTGGCCGTTCACCGTCCACGGCGGCAGGCCGAAGATGAGCGGCACCTGTGAGCCGGCGACCGTGTAGTTGTGGACCGCGCTCGGCGTCCCGTCGGTCGCGAGCGCGAACGCGTAGTCCACGCGGTGGCTGAGCGTCGACCCCGTCGCCTGCAGCGACGTGAACATTCCGCCGAACCCGTCGACGCCGTACTGCAGCGTCTGCTGCGGCGTGCGCGTCGGTTCGAGCGTGCGGTAGTTGACGGAACCGTTGATCGCGTAGTTGATCTCGGTCGTCGTCGCGCCGGGACCCTTCACCAGCTCGATGTTCTGCAGCAGTGCCGGGTTGAGGAAGATCGGCGAGAACGAGCCGTCGGTGCCGACCGAGACCGGGTGGCCGTCGATCAGCGACTCCGTCTCGTACGGCAGCGCGCCGCGAATCTGCGTGATCTGCGGTGCGCCGCGCGAGGTTCCGCTGTACCCGACCGGCGACGAGAGCACGCCCGGCGTCTCGTCGAGGATCTTCGTCACTTGCAGCTGTCCTTGGTCGGCGAAGACCTGGTTCGAGATCACCGCGACCGAAGCCGGCGTCGAATTGATCGTCGCGCGCCCCGGCACGTTCGTCGAGACGCGGCCGATCTGCCGCAAGGACGAGAACGACGACTGCGCGAGGACCGCGCCGACGTTCGTCGACGAGCCGGCGACCACGAACACGTCGTCCTGCTGCGAGGGCGAGAAGCCGGACTTCGAGACGACGACCGAATACGTGCCGGGCGCGACGTTCGTGAAGCTGAACGCGCCCTTCGCATCGGTCTGCGCGCTGCGCGGCGTCGGCCCTTGCAGCGTCACGGACGCGCCGCCGACCGGCGCGCCGTCGGCGCTGGTGACGGTGCCGCTGACGACGCCGGTCGCCTGCGCGTTCTGCGCGAGTACGGGCTCGGGCGGCACGAGATATGCGAAGGCCAGTGCCGTCATAAGCACCGAGAACCCGAGGCGTTTGAGGGTTCGGAAGACATCCATACGATCGCCCATCCTGCATCGTCGGAATCTCGCCCGTGCGGCGCCGCTGAGGCCCGCGTACGCAGCGGCGCACGAACGAACTGGCGTTTTATCCGGTATTTCGGACAATGTCCTACATATCGTTCGCGCCGTTTCTGCGACTGGAAAATCCCTCCTTCACAGATCGGGCACGTTGTGGTACAAATTTTTGCACGCGGTTCGAAATATCGCCCAGGACCGCTCGCCCGAGGAGTTCCATGTCTGCCGCAAACGCGCGCACTCGCCGGTACGCCGTCCTCACCGAAGGGCTGCTGATCGGCATGCACGGAAAGACCGCGCACGGCGTGCTGCGATTCCGCGCCGACGAAGTCGCGGCGGTCGTCGACTCGACGCTCGCGGGCCGCACGGTCCGCGACGTCCTCCCGTGGCTCGGGAGCGACGCGCCGATCGTCGCGACGGTCGCGGACGCCCTCGCGTACCACCCGACCTCGCTGCTGGTCGGCGTCGCGACCGAGGGCGGCCGCATCCCGCCGGCGCTGCACGCGCCGATCGTCGCGGCCGCCGAGGCCGGGCTGGAAATCGTCAGCGGCCTCCATCAGTTGCTCGCCGAGGACCCCGCGATCACCGCGGCCGCGGCGCGTTCGGGAGCGGCGCTGTGGGACGTGCGCGTTCCCCCCGCGGACATCCCGCTCTTCAGCGGCGCGGCGTATGACGTAGCGCAGTCCGTCGTGCTGGCCATCGGCAGCGACTGCGCGGTCGGCAAGATGACGGCGATGCTGGAAGTCGAACGCGCCGCGCACGCGCAGGGCCGGCGCGCGGAGTTCCTCGCGACCGGCCAGACGGGGATCATGATCGCGGGCAGCGGGATCGCCGTCGACCGCGTGATCTCCGACTTCGTCACCGGCGCGGCCGAACAGCTCGTGCTCGGCGCGCGGCCCGACTCCGAGGTGCTGCTCGTCGAGGGACAGGGCGCGATCTTCCACCCGGCCTACGCGCCGGTCACCTTCGGTCTGCTCTACGGCAGCGCGCCCGATGCGCTGATCCTCTGCCACCGGCCGGGAACGACGCAGATCGCCGGTTTCTCGACGCCGCTCCCGCGGCTCGGCGAGCTCGTGCGCGCGCACGAAGACCTGCTCCGTCACATGAAGCCGGCACGCGTCTGCGCGGTCGTCCTCGACACCTCGGCGCTCGACCCCGCCGGCGCGGCCGCGGCGATCGACGCCGCGCAGCGCGAGACGGGATTGCCGGCCGACGATCCCGTCCGCAACGGCGGTGGGCGCATCTGGAACGCGATCACGATCTCGCTGTCGACGACCGACAAGGCCGTGCGGCGCGTGGTGGCCGCCTCGTGATCGCGCTGCACGCGCGCGCCGAGGAGCTGCCGCTCGCGCGGCCGTTCCGCGTCGCGGGCTTCAGCCTCACCGCGGCGCACACCGTCGTCGTCGAGCTGCACTGGAACGACGTCGTCGCCTACGGCGAGTCGGCGCCCCTGGCGCGCTACGGCGACTCGGTCGGCGCGATCATGGACTTCTTCCGCGGCTACGTGCTGCCGGCCGGCGCCGGGCCGTTCGCCGCCATGCGCGTGCTGGACGGCGTTCCACGCGCGGCGCGTTGCGCGCTCGACGTCGCGCTGTTCGATCTGCGCGGCAAGGTCTTGCGCGCCTCGGTGACCGATCTGCTGGGCCTCGACGGGCTTTCCGCGCCGCCGACCTCGCTGACGATTCCGATCGAAGACGACCTCGGCACCGTGCTGGAACGCGTGCGCGCGCTACGCGACGCGCCGGTTCTCAAGGTCAAGGTCGGCGCCGCCGGCGCGGACGACGTTGAACTGATCGAGGCGATCCGCGCGCACTACACCGGCGCGATCCGCATCGACGCGAACGAAGGCTGGAACGCGGAGCAGGCGGTGCGCATCCTGGGCGAGCTGAAGCGCTTCGGCGTCGAGGTCTGCGAGCAGCCGATCCCCGCCGGCCATCCCGAACAGCTGCGCTGGATTTCGGAACGCTCGCCGATCCCGCTGATGGCCGACGAAGACGCGGTCGTCGCGACGCAGCTCGGCCCGCTCGTCGGGTGCGTCGATTCGGTCAACGTCAAGCTCGCCAAGTGCGGCGGGCTCGGCGCCGCCTACGACATGATCGCCGCCGCGCGCGCGCTCGGCTTCCGCGTGATGATCGGGTGCATGGCGGAGACGAGTATCCTCGCGACCGCCGCCGGCCATCTCGGCCCGCTCGCCGACTGGCTCGACATCGACGGCCCGACGCTGCTCGCGCACGACCCGTACCGCGGCATCACGTTCGAGGGCGGCCGGATCGTCATGCCGACCGGCCCCGGCCTGGGCGTCACGCTCGCGCCGGCGCGGGTGCTCGGCGACTGAGGCCGAAATATCGCTCATCGTCCGATATATGTCGATAGGAGGTTCAGCGACGATGGCCGCGCGCGGCAAGGCGGTACGCCACAACGAGGTCGGGGAGCCCGCGTATCGCGGCGCGCCCGACGTCGGACAGATTCTCAAGCGGATGCGCACGCAGCGCAAGCTCTCCATCCGGGACGTCGCCGAAGGGAGCGGACTCTCCGCCTCGTTCCTGAGCGCGGTCGAGCGCAACGAGTCCGACGTCTCGATCGGCCGGCTCGCGCGGATCGCCGAGTTCTTCGACCAGGACCTCGGTTCGATGCTCGGCTACAGCACGCGCCTCTCGCGGCCGAGCTTCGTCACCAAGTCCGACCGCGTGATGATGAACCGCGGCCGCGGCATCCGCTACGAGCTGCTGCGCCTGCCGGGGCTCAACCTCGAGCTCGCGATCATCGCGTTCGAACCGCGCGCGTCGTTCCGCGACGAGCTGACCCACGAGGGCGTCGACACGCTCTACGTCACCGCGGGCGAGATCGTGCTGCGCCTGAACGACGTCGACTACCCGATGCGCGCCGGCGAATGCGCGGTCTACTCGGCCGGCTACGCACACTCGTTCCGCAACGACTCGCCCCGCCCGGCCGCGGCCCTCGGGCTGACGACGGCCCACATGTGAACCGGAGGTTCCGATGATCCAGCGTCTCGCCGCGGCGGTCGCCGCGTTTGCGTGTCTCTTCCCGCTCATGCCGCGCCCCGCGTCCGCGCAGGACACACCGGCGTTCTTCTCGCCGTCGTTCGACGCGTACGTCACGCAGGCGATGAAGGACTGGAAGGTCCCCGGTGTCTCGATCGCTATCGTCAAGGACGGCAAGACGTACACGAAGGGCTACGGCGTGCGCGAGGTCGGGAAACCGGGCGCGGTCGACGGCAAGACGCTCTTCGCGATCGGCTCCAGTTCGAAGGCGTTCACCGTCGCGCTGCTGGGGCAACTCGTCGACGAGAAGAAGATCGCGTGGGACGACCGCGTCGAGGACCGGCTCCCGGGCTTTGCGATGTACGACGCGTATGCGAGCCACGAGCTGACCATTCGCGACCTGCTCACGCACCGCGGCGGGCTCGACGGCGGCGACGCGCTCTGGTACGGCTCGGACCTGGGCCGCGACGAGATCGTGCGGCACATCCGCTACCTCAAGCCGGCCTACAGCTTCCGCAGCCGCTTCGAGTACAATAATCTCATGTTCCTCACCGCCGGCCAAGTCGTCGCGGCGGTCGACGGCGAAAGCTGGGACGACGCCGTGCGCAAGCGGCTCTTCGCCCCGCTCGGGATGACCTCGTCGAACACGACGATCAGCGGGGACGCGGGAAACCCGAACGTCGCGCAGCCGCACGAAGAGATCGACGGCGTGGTGCGCGCCGTTCCGTACCGCCGCATCGACGACATCGGGCCGGCCGGCTCGATCAACTCGAACGCCGACGACCTCGCGCACTGGATGACGATGCTGCTCGACGGCGGCTCCTACGGTGGCAAGCAGCTGCTGAAAAAGACGACGCTCGACGAGATGTGGACGCCGCAGACGATCATCCCGCTGACCTTCCCGTGGACGCTCTTCGCGCCCGCCTCGCACTTCATGGACTACGGGATGGGCTGGATTCTGTTCGACTACCGCGACCACGCGGCGATCCAGCACGCCGGGAACATCGACGGGATGAGCGCGCTCGTGTCGATGCTCCCCGACCAGCACCTCGGCGTCGCAATCCTCACCAACAAGGGCAGCGACTTCGTCGGCAACGCCGTGATGTACCGCGTCTTCGACGACGTCCTCGGCGGCGCGCACGCCGACGAGGGCGCGGTGATCCTCGAGCAGTTCCACACCGTCTTCGACGCAGGACTCGCGGCACAGAAGCGCCTCGACGACCAGCGCGTCCCGAACACGCATCCGTCGCTCGCGCTCGACCGCTACGCCGGGACGTACCACAACGACCTCTACGGCGACGCGACGGTCACGCGCGACGGTGACGGCCTGCGCTTTCACCTGCTCGGGATGAAGGGCCGGCTCGAGCACTGGAACTACGACACGTTCCGGCTCCTGCCTGACGACGTCGTGGGCGCGAAGACGCCGATCACCTTCGAACTCGACGCGCACGGCAACGTGGCGAGCGTGAGCGTCGGCGGCGATCCGCAGATGCTCTTCCCGCGCGTCGCCGCGCCGAAATGAAGCACGCCGCGTGCGCGGTGCTCGCGCTCGCCCTCGCCGCGACCGGCTGCAGCGGGGGTGCCGGCGCGGGCAGCGCGGCGCGTGCCGGCGAGGGAACGCTCGTCGTCGGCGAGCTGGCGGAACCCGTCTCGCTCAACCCGCTCATGCTCGAAGGCACGACCTCGGGGATGATCGGGAGCATCCTCTACTCGTTCCTCTTGACCAATGACGCGAACGGAAACCTCGCGCCCGACGTGGCGACCGAGGTGCCGACGCTCGCGAACGGCGGGATCTCGCGCGACGGGCTGCGCGTGACGTACCACCTGCGCCAGAACGTCCGCTGGCACGACGGCGTTCCGCTGACCGCGCGCGATTGCGTCTTCACCTACCGCGC
>JAFAMK010000426.1 GCA_019233415.1 Vulcanimicrobiota bacterium | reverse complement strand
GAAGACCGCGCGCTGCGCCTCGCGCGGGCTGTGGTCGTAGTGGTAGTCGAGCCCGGTCTCGCCGACGGCGACGACGCGCGAACCGTACTGCGCGCGCAGTGCGTCGAAGACGGCGGCGAGGTCCGGCGGCGCGTCCTTCGCCTCGTGCGGGTGGACGCCGATCGTCGCGGCGAGGTTGTACCTCTCAGCCGCCTCGCAGGCCCGGCGGCTATCCTCCACGTCACAGCCGACCGTGACGATCGCGTCGACCCCGCGCTCGCGCGCGCGCTCGAGCATCCTCTCACGATCCTCATCGAACGCGCGGTCGTGAACGTGGGCGTGCGTGTCGATCATGGTGAAGCACTTACCTCTCACGTGCGCTTGTTCCCGGAGCGCGAGCGGCGCGGCCGTCGCCTTCTCGCCTTGGCCCTTGGCCTCTCGCTCGTCGTCCATCTCGTCGGCGGCTCGTTCTGGGCCCGGCTGCTGCGGTTCACGCACGCCGCACCGCGCGAGGAGCGGATCGTCGCGCAGATCGACCCGATCCGCATCGAGCGCCTCCCGCCCTCGCCGACCCCGACGCCCGCACCGACCCCAGCGCCGACGCCGACTCCGCCGCCGCAGCTGCTGCAAGGGCTACCCGTCCTCACGAAGCCGAAGACCGCGTATGCGTACCCGCAGGCGCCGCGCCGCGCCGTCGCGGTCGCGCCGCGGGCGCTGCCGCCGAAGCCCGAGCCGACCGTCGCGCCGCGCAAGGCGACGATCCACGTGCCGCCCGCGCCGAGCCAGGCGTACACGCAGGCGCAGATCACCGCGCTCGACGCGACGTTCCGCCATACGATCGACCAGGCACAGCAGGCGGTCGCGGCCGCGCCGCAGGCCGACCATTCGGCGCCGGTGCACGGCACGATGAAGCGCTACGACCCGATCCTGAACGGGACGGTCGAAGACGTCGTCGGTGGCGACGGCGTTTGCGATCCGCTCGACGACGGGACGGTGCGCGGCCCGTACACGTACTACTATCTGCGCTGCACCGTGCACTACAGCGACGGCTTCAACGAGACGGTCGAGTTCCCGTGGCCGTACAAGTTCACGCAGGCCGACGACCCGTTCGCGCGGCACGACGGCCGCCACCACCATTTCCCGCCGCAGGCGCCGCCGGACGGGTTCGTGCTGCCGCACCCGTTCGCGCTTTCGCGCGCGGTCTGCGCGTTTTATCACGACGAGTGCAAGGCCGTGCTCGACCGCGAACACCCGGACGGCGCATAGCGTGGAATTGCAGCTTTTCCCCGAGCGCTACGAGCGCCGCACCGGTTGGATTCTGCCGACCGCGATCATCGTTTCGCTGTTGCTGCACGTGCTGGTCAGCGGCGCATGGATCTTGTTCGGGCACCGCGTCGTGCCGCTCGTCGCGAAGCTGCTGCCGCGGCCGTCGCCGACGCCGGAGATCGTCGCGCTCTCCGACGCGATCACGATCGAAAAACGCACCGTGCCGCCGCCGCGCCACCGTTCGCGGCCGCGGCGCGCGATGCGCACGTCGCGCGCGCAGCCGCAGCGGATCGCGGCGCTCCCCGCGCCGCAGACGATCCAAGTCCCGACGCTCGCGCCGATCCCGACCAGCGCGCCGACGGCAGTGCCGACGCGCGAGCCGAGCGCGCCGCCGACGCTGGAGCCGACCAGCGCGCCGACCTATCCCGCGCGCGGGACGATCCACCATCCGCGCAGCGCGCCGCCGCCGGAGCCGCGCAAAGAACCGCCGCCGCCACCGCAGCACGTCGCGCAGAAGTCGAGCAGCAACGCGTTCTCGCCGCAGCAGATCGCCGCGCTGGACGCGCAGTTCCAGCACACGATCGACTCGGCGCAGCGTTCGCTGACCGAGGTTCCGCCGCAGAAGCGCCCGCCGGCGCGCAACCCGCAGGCGCTGCGCTACGAGCAAGTGATGGCGGGAACACCCGAGCAGTTCCTCGCCGCGCAGGGCGAGTGCGACCCGCTGCAGGCGAACGTGCACGGCCCGTACATCGACCGCTGGATTCGGTGCCTCATCACCTACTCGGACGGCTATTTCGAAGAGGTCTCGTTTCCATGGCCGTTCCACTTCACGCGCCGCAACGACCCATTCCAGTACGTGGACGACCACCACACGTTTCCGATGCAGGCGCCGCCGGCGGGCTTCCCGCTCCCACACCCGTTTGCGCTGTCACGCGCGATCTGCTCGTTCTACCGCGCCGAGTGCCAGGACGTGATCAACCGCGAGCGCGCCAACGGCAACCAGCCCGCGACCGACCACTAGCGCGCGTCAAGCCGGGTGGCGGCGCAGCGCGATGACGAGCGTGACGACGCCGTAGACGATCCCGAACAGGCCGAGCGCGACGCCCGGCGCGACCAAACCGCCGAGCGTGAACCACAGCAACGCGCCGCCGAGCACGATCAGCAGGATGCCACCGAGCAGCCACAGCCACGCGTCGTGCAGCCGGCCCCACACGACGCACGCGAAGACGATCGTCAGCACGCCGATGATGAACGCCCACTCGGCGATCGTCCAGGTCAACGAGATCAGGCTCGTCGCGGTGCGGAAGACGACGACGCCGAGGACGATTCCGACGACGCCTTCGAGCGCGTGGATCAGCCAGGCGCGGTCGCGGCCGGTCGAGCGCAGCGCGACGACGATCCGCACGATCCCGTCGACGATCGCGAACGCCGCGAACGCACCGACCAGCAGCGTCGAGTAGATGCGGAAGTGCAGCGCCGCGAGGCCGAGCAGGATCGCGACGACGCCGCGCAGCGCGACCGCGGTGCGGTGCGGACCGTCGTGCACGACGGCGACGCTGCGGTTTGTCATGCCGCGGGCGGCTCGATGCGCGGGAAGAGCGGTGCGCCGGGGTTCGTCTGCGTGCCGGCCGCGAGCCCGCCCCAGACGAGCGCGTCGGCCCAGGCGCGTTCCGGCGTTCCCTCGAGCCCGAGCTGCTCCCAGATCGCGGTCGACTTGGTCGGCATGAAGGGGAACAGTAGCACGCTCAGCCAGCGCATCCCTTCGCACAAATCGTAGAGCAGCGCGTCCAGCTCGACGCCGCGTCCCGCCTTGTGCAGCTCCCACGGCTTCTGCTCGTCGATCGCACGGTTGAGCAGCGCGACGAGGTTCCAGATTTCGTCCAATGCTTCGCGGAAGCGCAGCGCCGACACATGGTCGCGCACGAGCACCGGCAAGTCGGCGACGAACTCGCTGACGCGTCCGTCGCTCGGCTCGGGGACGAGCCCGTCGCGGTACTTCGCCAGCATCGCGAGCGAACGGCGCAGCAGGTTGCCGAGGTCGTTGCCGAGGTCGCTGTTGTGGCGCTGGCGCAGCTTGTCGACCGAGATCGAGAAGTCGCTCCCGAACGGCGCCTCGCGCAGCAGGAAATAGCGCAGCGCGTCGGCGCCGAACTCTTCGACCAGCAGGTACGGGTCCATCGCGTTCCCGAGCGACTTCCCGATCTTCAACCCACCGTCGCCGGTGATCCAGCCGTGGGCGAAGACGCGCGCCGGAAGCGGCAGGTCGGCCGACCACAGCATCGCCGGCCAGATGATCGTGTGGAAGCGTGCGATCTCTTTCCCGATCAGGTGCATCCCGGGCCAGAACTCCGCGAACAAACCGTCAGCGTCATCGGGCCAGCCGAGCGCGCTGATGTAGTTGATCAGCGCGTCGTACCACACGTACAGCACGCCGCCGCCGGGCAGCGGAATCCCCCAGTCGAACGACGAGCGCGAGATCGAGAAGTCTTCGAGCCCCTCTTCGAGCAGCGCCATCATCTCGTTGTAGCGCGACTGCGGGCGCAGGAAGTCGGGGTTCGCGCGGAAGTGCGCGAGCAGCGGCGCGTTGTACTTCGAGAGCCGGAAGAACCAGTTTTTCTCGGACAGCCACTGCACGGGGCGGCGGCACTCCGCGTTCGGGCAGCGGCCATCGATCAGCTTCGCCTCGGGCCAGAACGTCTCGTCGTGCGTGCAGTACCAGCCTTCGTACACGCCCTCGTAAACGTCGCCCTTCGCGCGCATGCGGTCGAACAGCGCAAGGCAGGTCGTGACGTGACGCGGTTCGGTCGTGCGGATGAAGTCGTCGAAGCGCGCGTCGAAGACGGGCGCCAGCTCGCGCCAGCGCGGCGCGAGCGAGTCGACGTACTCCTGCGGCGTCATCCCGGCCGCGGCGGCGGCGTTGGCGACCTTCTGCCCGTGCTCGTCGGTCCCGGTCAGCGCGCGGGCCGGCCCGTGCGCGCGCGCGGTCCGCACCAGCACGTCGGCCGCGATCGTCGTATACGCGTGGCCGATGTGCGGCGTTCCGCTGATGTAGAAGATGGGGGTCGTGACGTAGAACGGGCGCGACGGGGACACGCGGCTGGCTTCGTCACTCCGGTTCCGCGCGGCCTGTGCGCCGGTCGCTGACCCGCGCGTAGAGATGGCGCCGCTCGCCGTGCCCGGCGTCGGCGAGCCGCTTCGCGATCGCCGATGTGGTCAGGCCCTCGGCGAGGAGCCCGTCGATCGCCGCGTCGAGGTCCGCAGGCGTGGCGGGTTCCACCGGCGGGGCG
>JAFAMK010000359.1 GCA_019233415.1 Vulcanimicrobiota bacterium | reverse complement strand
GTAGTCCTTGCCCTTGAGGATCAGGCCCATCGCGACGCCCGCGACGTGGCCCTTGATCGGGACGCCGGCGTCGAGCAGCGCGAGCGTCGAGCCGCAGACCGAGGCCATCGACGACGAGCCGTTCGATTCCAGCACTTCGCTGATCAGGCGCAGCGTGTACGGGAAGTCTTCCTCGCTCGGCAGCACCGGGACGAGCGCGCGTTCCGCGAGCTGGCCGTGGCCGATCTCGCGCCGGCCGGGCGAGCGCATCGGGCGCGTCTCGCCGACCGAGTACGGCGGGAAGTTGTAGTAGTGCATGTAGCGCTTGTTGGGGATCTCGAGAATCCCGTCCAGGCGCTGCTCGTCGCTGATCGAGCCGAGCGTGGCGGCGGTGAAGACCTGCGTCTGCCCGCGGGTGAAGACGCCCGAGCCGTGCACGCGCGGCACGTAGTGGGTCTTGCACCAGATCGGCCGAATCTCGTCGGGCTTGCGCCCGTCGGGCCGAACCTTCTCGTCGACGACCATGGTGCGGAGCTCGTCCTCTTCCATGGCCTTGATGATCTTCTCGAAGTCCTTGTTCTTCGGGTCTTCGATCAGCGAGCGAACGTTCGCGTCATCTTTTTTGTCGAGCTTCGCGAGCGCGACCTCGCGCGAGAGGTCGGCCAGCGCTTCGTTGCGCTCGAGCTTGTCGACGACGCGCATCGCCTTGGCGACTTCCTTGGCGAAGTTCTTGCGCATCCACTTGTCGAGCTTCTCGTCGGTGGTGAGCAACGGGTATTCGCGCTTCGCCTTGCCGGCTTTCTTCGCGAGCTGATCGATCGCTTTGACGATCTTCTTGATCTCGTCGTGCGCGAACTCGACCGCGCCGAGGAACACGTCCTCGCCGATCTCCTTCGCGCCGCCCTCGACCATCATGATGTCGGTCGCGGTCCCGGCGACGACGATCTCCATCCCGCCGGTCTCGTACTGCTCGAGCGTCGGGTTGGTGATGAAGTTGCCGTTTTCGTCGCGCCCGACGCGCACGCAGGCGATGTTCTTCTGGAACGGGATGTCGCTGACCGCGAGCGCCGCGCCGGCTGCGACGACGGCGAGCGTGTCGCTGTCGAGGCCGGGATCGGTCGAGAGGACCGTTGCGATGATCTGGACGTCGTTGCGGAAACCGTCCGGGAAGAGCGGGCGGATCGGCCGGTCGATCTGGCGCGCGCTCAGGACCGCGTGTTCCGACGGTCTCCCTTCGCGCTTGATGTAGCCGCCCGGAATCTTGCCGGCAGCGTACATTTTCTCTTCGTAGTCGCAGGTGAGGGGGAAGAAGTCGATTCCTTCCCGAGGTTTCTCCGACGCCGTCGCGGCGCAGAGGACGACGATCTGGTCGCCGTAGCGGACGAGTGCGGAGCCGTTTGCTTGCTTTGCAAGCTCACCCGTCTCGATGACGAGTTGCCGGCCACCGATCTCGAGCGAGACGGATTCTGGCACTGATACTCCTAGATTCTGTTTTTCTGTTCGTTCGTTATTTCGTGAACGGCCCCGGGTTCGACGCGCCGCCGGAGCGGGCCTCGTCACACCTGGCGTCCCACCGTTTCGGCTTCCGCGCGCCGGGTAGAAACGCGTCGCACCCGGGGGAGCGAGCGTACCAATGGCCGATCCGACGTCCCAGCAACAAGCAGCCGCGGCGCTGCCGTATCGACTGCCGAACGACGTGGCGATGCTGCGCAACCAGCCCGACGGCTACACGGTCGGCGGTCCGGGTTCGCCGGGAAGCCACCTCGCGGAGTACATCGTCGGCGACCGCGACCCGGACGAGCGCGCGGCCCGCTTCGAGCGCGTCCGAACCGCGCTCGGCAACGACGCGAACGGGCGCGAGGCGTTCATGAACGTGCTGCAGAGCGCGCACTCGATGACGCTGCACCAGTTTGTGCCCGACGCGCCGCAGCGCATGGAGCAGGCGTTCGCGCACGCCGTCAGCGCCGGCACGATCACCGCGCAAGACGTCGGCGCGATCGTAAAGATGGAAGCGACGTGGGGCAGCACGGCGCAGCAGCAAGACCCCGCCGGAACGGCGAACCAGGGCCTCACGACCTACTTCGCGCGCACCTCGTCGTACATCGACGCGCTGGGGAACGATCCGCGCTCACACGAGGTCCGCC
>JAFAMK010000348.1 GCA_019233415.1 Vulcanimicrobiota bacterium | reverse complement strand
TCGTCGCCGAGCGTCGAGACGTCGGTCCCGTCGAGGAAGTAGCGCCCCGAGGTCGGCCGGTCGAGACAGCCCAGGAGGTTCATCAGCGTCGACTTCCCCGAGCCCGACGGCCCCATGATCGCGACGTACTCGCCGCGCTGAATCGTGAACGTCACGCCGCGCAGCGCCTCAACGCGCACGTCGCCGAGCACGTAGGTCTTCGTGACGTCCCACACCTGGATCGCGGGCTGTGCGCCGTTCGTCGCGCTATTCATAGCGAAGGGCCTCGATGGGATCGAGCGTTGCGGCGCGCCACGCGGGGTACGTGCCGAATGCGAGCGTGACGACGGTCGCGAACCCGGTCGCGATCGCGATGCTGCGCAGCCACGGGATCGGCGGAACGACGCCGGAGATCTTCACGATCGCGAGGCCGTTGACGAGCCCGCCGAGCGCGACGCCGATCAACAGGCCGATGAGGCAGCCGAACCCCGAGAGCGCGAGTGCCTCGATGAAGAACTGCAGCAGCACCTGGAAGCGCGTCGCGCCGATCGCCTTGCGCAGCCCGATCTCGCGCGTGCGCTCGGCGACGCTGACCAGCATGATGTTGAGGATGCCGATCCCGGCGACGACGAGCGAAACCGCGCCGATCAGCGCGACAACGACGGTGATCGCGGAGAAGATGCCGTCGACCGCCTTCGTGAACGACTTGCGGTCGAACGTCTGGTACTCGACGCGCCCGCCTTTGATTCGCTTGAGCCAGTCGGTCATGTCCTGCTCGGTGCGGTCGACCTTCGAGGGGTCGTCCATGAGGACGCGCGCGAACACGATCGCGTGCCCGCGCGCGTACTCGGTCTCGTAGGTCGTGTACGGGATTGTCACGTCCTGGTTGACCGAGATCGGCAGGATGCCGGCTTTGTCGGTTCCGAGGACGCCGATGATCACGTAGCGCTTGTCGCCGACGCGCAGCGACGTTCCGGTGGGATCACCTTCGATGCCGAGCTTCGTGTACGCGCGGTCGGAGAGGACGCAGACGTGGCGCGCGCCGGCGACGTCGTCCAGGCCGATCTTGCGGCCGTAGCGGATCGGGGTCGCGGTCGCGAAGCGCTCGTCGGCGACGCCGCCGAGGCTGATCCGGCGCCGCGTGTGGCCGTAGCTCGCGCGCAGCGACTGGCCGCCGGCCGGCATCGCGTCGATCACGTTCGGGACGTTGTCCTTCGCCCGCTGCAGGTCGCTCAGGCGAATCGACGCGCGGATGAAGTCGGTCTGGCGCGTGTTCGGCAGCACGACGAACGTGCGGTCGCTGACCGCGCCGAGGATTCCGCTCACCGCGCCGGCCATCCCGGCGCCGAGCACCTGAATCGCGATCACCGCCGCGACGCCGATGACCAGGCCGAGCGCGGTGAGGATCGTGCGGATGCGGTTGGCGGCGAGGATGCCGAACGCTTCGGTGAAGTATTGCGTGAGCCGCACGTCAGGTCCTCAGCGCCATGATCGGGTCCATCTGCGCCGCGCGCCACGCGGGGTACGTGCCGAACACGCAGCCGACGAGCGTCGAGAAGCCGACGGAGACCGAGATGATGAGCAGGTACGGAATCGGCGCGGGACCGACCAGCGCCTCGACCGACGTGTACGCCGCGACGGTCGCGAGAAAGCCGAGCACGGTTCCGACGCCGCCGCCCATGAACGAGAGTAGGATCGCTTCGAGCAGAAACTGGAGCATGACGTCGAGGCGGCGCGCGCCGATCGCCTTGCGCAGCCCGATCTCGCGCGTGCGCTCGGTGACCGAGACCAGCATGATGTTCATGATCCCGATCCCAGCGACGAGCAGCGCGACGCCGCCGATCCCGGTCAACCCGACAGCGATCACGCTGAGGACGGAGTTGAACGCCTGCAGCTGGCCCTGGTTGTCGGTCGTGACGTAGAGCGAGCGCGGGCCGTGCAGACGCTGCAGCACCGGATAGACGACGTCCGAGACTTGGCCGACGCTCACGCCGGGCGCGGCGTAGAGCGTCAGCGAGTCGACCGGCCCCGGCGCGATCTGGTGGAACGTCGTGTAGGGCAAGAACAGCAGCTCGTTCCCGCCGGCCGAGTTGAACAGCCCGCCCTTCAGCTCGGCGTAGACGCCGATGACCCGGCAGCGAATCCCGCCGACCTCGACGGTCTGGCCGTCGGCCGGACCGTTCTTGAACAGCTTGTCGGCGAGCTGCGAGGTGAGGTTGCAGACGTGCGCGCCGCTCGCGACGTCGTCGGCATTGAAGCGCCGCCCTTCGCGCATGACGAGCGTGTCGTTGTGGTAGTCGCTGTCGGAGATCGCGATCGACGTCGACGTGACGCCGTTCGCGCGCATCGCCATGTTGCGCTGGTAGTTCGGCTCGACGTGGGCGAGGTACGAGCCGACGTCGTTCTGGACCGTGCGCGCGTCGCGGTACTGGATCGCGGCGCTCTGCGGGTCTTCCTGGTTGTTGTCGGGCGCGATCGAGATCCCCTGATCGCCGAACGAGTTCAGCGTCCCGGTGATCCCGCCCGACGCGGCGCGGCTGATCCCGAGCACCGCGATGATCGACGACGTGCCGATGATCATCCCGAGCATGGTCAGGATCGAGCGCGTGCGGTTGCGCCAGATCGCGCCGAACGCCTCACCGAGGTAGTCGCCCAGCCGCGCGATCACGGGTGTGGCGAGGGGCTCGTCGTCGGCATCGCCGTCGGCGCGACGCGCATCGCATCGACGATCCCGGGGTTGCGCTCGCCGACGACCGTCTCGCCCACCTTGAGACCGCTCAGCACGAGCGCTTGCGTGTCGCTGGTCGCGCCGAGCTTCACGCTGCGCTTCGCCGTGCGGCCGTTGGCGACGACGAGGACGAACGGCTTGTTGCCGGCGTCGTGCCGGATCGCGTCGGCCGGGAGTGCCAGGACGTGCGCGCGGTCTTCGGTGACGATGTCGACGTCGACGCTCATCCCGTCGCGCAGGTACGGAACCGTGTGGTCGAGCGCGATCGTCGTCGTGATCTGCCGCGCCGTGTTCGACGGGTCGTCGCTCTTCTGCGCGACCGCGCCGATCAGCACGACGTGGCCGGGAAGCGTCGTCGTCCCGAGGTCCTCGCCGGAGATCACGGCACGTTCGCCGACGCGCACGTTCGCGATGTCCTGCTCGTCGACGCGCGCGCGCACGACGAAGCCGGTGTCGGCGGAGATCGTCGCGATCGCCTGGCCGCTCGTCACCGCGTCGCCCGGCTGGAGCGGGCGAAGCGTGTCGGCCGTCTCGGTCGCAATCGTCTGCACGACCCCGGCGTATGGCGCGACGATCCGCAGCCGCGCGACCTGGTCGGCGGCGTAGCGCATGTCTTCGGCTGCCTTCTGCGCGTCGCCGAGCGCGGCTTGCACGTCGCCGCTCTTGTCCTGTGCGGCGTTCGCCTGCGCCGAGGCGAGCGCGGCTTCGGCCTGCGTGACGGCGTCGCGCTCGGCGCGCACGCGGTCGGCGAGGACCGGCGACTGGCGCGTGATCTGCGCGTACGTCTCGTCGCGGTCGCGTTTCGCCTGGTCGTAGGCGACCTGCGCCTGCGCGAGCTTCGCCACGTCCTGGTCGAGCGTGTTCCGCGCGATCGCCTTCTGCGCGAAGAGGTCGCGGTCGGCGTCGGCGATGCGGCGCGCCTCGCTCAGGTCGGTCGCGCGCTGCGCGACGGTCGCGTCGGCGGCGGCGCGCTGCTGCGCGGCGGAGGTCCCGCCGTAGCCGAGCCCCGACTGCGCGCCCGCGCGCTGGTCCTGGATCGCCTGATTGAGCGAGAAGCGCGCCTGTTCGAGCGACGCTTCGGCCTGCACGACCGCGGAGCGGTTCGAGGCGGGGAGCGTCGCGTTCGTCTGCTCGGCGCTCCGCGCCTTGCCTTGCGCGGCCTCGTACGCGGCGCGCGCGGTGATCTCGGCGTCGACGAGCTGCGGGTTGTCGATCGTTGCGAGCAGCTGGCCCGCGCTGACGTGCTGGCCGGGGCGAACGTAGATTTGCCCGACGTTGCCGCTGACGAGCGCCGTGAGCGTGGTCGTCTCGGGGCGCTGCACGTAGCCCGTCTCGGGCAGCTTCGTCTGAAAGTGCGTGTACGCGGCGGTGACGACGCCGACCGTCGTCGCCTTGCCTTGCGGCCGGGCCATCACCGCGCCGACCACGACGATGACGACGAGTCCGGCGATCAGGATGAGGATGTTGCGGCGACGGTTCACGGGGCCCCCGGTTCGACGACGGCGAGCGGGTCGGCGGTGCCGACCGACGTGCGCAGGTGGACGAGCGCGTTGAGGTAGTTGACGCGGGCGACGACGAGGTCGTTCGCGGCCGAGAGCGCGCTCTGCTCGGCCTGGGTCGCGTCGGTCAGCGAGATCAGGCCGTTGCGGTACTGCAGCTGCGCGACACGCGCCGACTCCGCGCCGAGCCGGTCGGCTTCGCGCGAGGTCAGCAGGTTGGCGTTCGCGGTCTGCACGCCGCGCAGCGCCTGCCGCACGTCGACCGCGACGCCGGACTCGGCGGACGCCAGCGTCGCGAGAGCGGCGTCGAGCTGCGCGTGCGCGGCGCGGTGTGCGGCGCGGCGCGCGCCGTACTCGATGAACGGGACGGTGAACGTCTCGGTCGCGCCGATCTGCCAGAAGCCGGGACGCACCGGCGAGGAGGAGAAGCCGAGAACCTGCGTCGTCGCGGGCGTCTCGCTGTGCCCGAACGACCCGCTCAGCGTGAGCACCGGACGGCGGTCGGACTCGATCACCGCGTCGGCAAGCTGCGCGACGGCGACCTGCGCCTTCGCGCTTGCGACGTCGGTGCGCGCGGCGACGGCCACGGCGACGAGCGCGTCGACGGGGGCTTTCGGAAGCGCCGGCTCGGGCAGCACGGCGGGGAGCGCGAACGCGGTGTCGGGCGGCGCGCCGATCCGCTGCGCGAGCGACTCCAGCGCGTTCGCGTACGAAGCGCGCGCGCTCGTCAGGTTCGCCTGGCTGCGCAGCGCGTTGACCTGCGCGCGCAGCACGTCGACCCCGGCGACGCGGCCGACGCGTTCCTGCGCGCGCGCCGCGTCGAGCAGCTGCTGCTGGTAGGCGCTGTCACCTTCGCCGAGCCGGACTGACTCGCGCTGCTGCACCGCGCCGTACCACGAGGCGGCGACGTCGCTCGCGAGCTGCTGCTCGGCGCGCTTCTCGTCGTCGCGCGCGCCTTCGACTTGCCGATACGCCTGCTGCGCCGTCAGCTGCGCGAGCGACCCGTTGTAGAGCGTCCAGGTCGAGCCGACCTGCGCGGTGTTCTGCGAGAACACTTGCGCCTGCTGCAGCCCGAACTGCTGGAACTGCCCGCCGTTCGCGCCGTTGCTCTTGCTGACTTGGTTCTGCAGCGTGCCGGCCAGCGTCGGAAACTCCGAGGCGTGGTCTTTCGCGTACACCGACTCGTCCTGCGCGAGCGTCGCGCGCTTCGTCAGCACGGCCGGATCGTGGTCGAGCGCGTAGCGCACCGCACCGCGAAGGTCGAGCGGCGTCGCCGCGCCGGCGGTTCCGGGCGTGCCGAAGATGGCAACCGCGGCAAGCGCGGCGCCGGCGAGGCGAAGCCGCATGATCAACTGCGGGACGCGCCCCAGGCCGCGAAGAGCGCCGTGATGATCAGCATCGTGATCGCCGCGGCCCAGGCGGGGGCGCGCGAGACGCGACCGATTGTGGTCATCCCGTACGCGGTCAGCACAGTCGCCCAGATGGTGAACACGTTGACCGCGCCGAGAAACCCGGAGAGCACCTTTGACGCGCCGGGCGCGAGCAGCGCCAGGCTCGGCAAGACTCCCTGAATCGCGGCCGATGTTTCAAAGCTGTTCGACCCGCGCAGCAGGACGATGATCCCGGTCGCGAGCGAGCCGAGACCGTAACCGACGATCCCGACCGTCACGCTGAGCGCGAAGTATTTCTTGAACGAGCCGTCGCCCTTCGCCGCCGCGTTGAAGATCAGCATGATCAGCCCCTGGATCAGCCCGACCAGCAGGACGCCGATCGGTACGAAGACCCACGAGAACTGCGCGATCATGGTCGAGAATTTGACGATCCCGTCGATCTGCTGCTGGCGCTGATCGGCCGGCAGCTTCATGATGCCCGGGTTGCTCGCGAGCTGCGCCGGCAACGAGATCTGCAGCGCGTGAACGACCGCAGGCCCCACCATCAGGCCTCCCGCGATGCCGAGGAGGGTGACGACGAGGAACGCCCAGCCCCAGGTCGGGACCTCGCGCAGGCGCGCGAACGCGGCGTTCGGCGCGATGATGATGTCGACCACGTTGCTGAGGCCGGGGCGATTTCCGACGGCGGGCTGGGACGTGCTCAATGGAGTCTCTCCCGAAGACGA
>JAFAMK010000330.1 GCA_019233415.1 Vulcanimicrobiota bacterium | reverse complement strand
TTTCAAGACTTTGGTCGGGCCCTGCGCCGAAACCATCGAGCGAGATCGAAAAGCCTGCAACGCGAACTTTCGCCATAACGCAATCCCCCTGTCGTGTTCCGACCGTCACATTGTTACTCGAGCGGCGGGATGCCGCTCGGGGCGAGCGCGCGTCGCGTGGCGTCGAGGTAGCCGGTGCCGAAGCGCGCGTCCGGCTCGAGGTGCGCCCCTTCCGCCCACTCGTTCCAGGCGTTCACGAACACGAGCCGGTGGTCGGGATGGCCGAGGCGCGCTTGCGTGACGAGGCCGCGGAGCCAGTGCTCGTACGACTGGGGCGTCGCGCGGTGGAACACGGTTGCGCGCGTGCCGAGGCGGGCCGTGTTGTCCCAGCCGGCCATTGCCGTGCGGTACGTGCGGAACGGTGCCGGCGGCTGCGCGAGCTTGCGTTCCACGACGCGGTCGTAGTTGAGAACCCGGCCGCCGAAATCGGGCGGGAGATCGGGGACGGCGAGGGCCTCCTGCTCCCAGACGTCGCCGTGCGGCGGAAACTCCACCGCGGCATCGAAGCCGAGCGGCCGCGGATCCGACAGCGCGAACGTCAGGGCGGCGACGAGGTGCACGTCGGGAAACCCCGCCGCGCGCACCGCGTCTCTCCAGCGCGCGACGGTCGCATGCGGGTCGGGAATCGCGCCGGCACGATACACGAGCAGCACCGGCGCGCCGCCGATGCGCAGGTACCGCGGGTCGCGGAAGAACGGGATCAGCTCGTCGATCAGCGCGAGGTCGAGCTCGACGCCGTACCGCTGCTCGATCAGCAGCTCGCGCTCGTCGCCGTCCCAGCGACGCGTCCAGTTCTCGTTCGCCCAGCACAGACAGAACGGCAGATCGGGCTTCCCGGTCTCGAGCATCTCGAGCAGCGGCCGCTCGAGCAGCCGCTTCGCGCCGAACGAATAATAGTAGTAACAGAACCCCGTGATGCCGTAGTCCCGTGCGAGCGCCGCTTGACGCTCGCGCGTTTCCGCATGACGCAGATCGTAGAAGCCCAGCCGCTCGGGGACGTGCGGCTGATAGTGCCCCTCGAACAGCGGCCGCGCGCGCGCCACGCGCGACCACTCCGTGTAGCCGGGGCCCCACCACCGGTCGTTCTCCGGGATCGGATGGTACTGCGGCAAGTAGAACGCGAACAGCTTCACGTCGCCTTCGGCTCGTACGCCCGCGGCACCGGCGCGCCACGAACGCCGCCGGACGTGATCGCGCAGCGACATCGGTGAGGCGACGTCGTCGCTGCCGCGCTCGATCGCGACGAAGCCTTCGTGCACCGCCATGCGCCGGATCAGCGTGCGCGACGTCCCCGTCGCCGCGACCAGCTCGGACACGAGGGCGGAGAGCGACTCCTCGCCCGCCCAAAAGTTGCTCGGATCGTTGAACTCGGGCCAGTGCTCCCACGCCCAGTCTTCGATGATGTAGATGCCGCCCGGCGGCAGCAGCGGGAACAGCGTCTCGAAGCTCGCGCGGGTCGGCTCGAACAGGTGCGAGCCGTCGTCGATCACGAGGTCGACCTCGCCGCCGAGGTCATGCTCGACGATGCGGTGCAGCGCGGCCCGGTCGGCCTGGTCCGTGCGCCAGCGCGTTCGCACGCGGTCCTCCAGACCGTTCGCCTCGACGTAGCGGCGAAAGTACGCGCTGTCTTCGCGATCCATCAGATCGATCGCGACGAGCCGTTCCGGCCGCAGGATCTCGTTCCAGAGCGCCGTGCTGCCGCCGTCCCAGATGCCGATCTCCAGCATGCGGCGCGGACGGAACGCCGTCGTCGACCAGAACGCCGCGAACTGCTCGATGAGCTGACGGTTCTTGTAGAGCGCGAAGCAGTCGTCGGCGAGGTCCCAGCGCTCATCCTTCACCTGTTCGAGGCGAAAGACGAGATCGCCGAGGAGCGCGCGGTCGGAGTGCCAGATCAGGCGTTCGAACACGGCCCGCCTTCAGAGGCAATCACCGCCGCCGTCGCATCGTGATAGCGCGCGTCGGCGGTGGCCTGGACGATCGCGAGCCGATGCAATCCCGGCGCGAGACCCCGCACGTCGAGTTCGACGTCGAAGCCGCAGCTGGGCGGATAATCCGGAAACGTGGCGAGGACGTCGCTTCGCGGCACGCGCGTGCGGATGCGGAACAGCCGCTCCTCGCCGCCGTCGAAGGCTTCGAGGGCTGCGAAGAGATCGACGGCCGCGGGGTCGCAGTTCGCGACGTGCGCCCAGCCGCGCAGGTGCAGCCGCTCCTCCCGCAACGGGATCGGCGCGCGCGTGAAGAGCGCGCCCTCGACACCGGCGACTTCCTCGAGGTGCGCGTGGCGGACCGCCGTCGCGCGGGGCTCGCCGGGCGCAGCGTGCGCCGCGCTCGCGCGCCCGAGCGTCGCTTCGGCGACGGCGAGCACGCGGTCCAGCGTGTCTTCGCGCCGCGCGACGGCCTGCGCGAGCTCGCCGAGCAGGCCCGTAACGGACGCGTCGGCGTCGCCGAGCGCGTCACGCAACCGACGAAGGAGCAGATGGGCGCTCGCGGGACCGACCGCTGCGCGTCGCGTCGCGAGGAGCATCGCGCGACCGTCACGGTCGTCGGGCTCGAGGTACCGCCCGCCGACCCAATCGTTCCATGCGTCGACGAAGACGAGCCGCTCGCCGCGACCGTGGGACGCCTCGATCGCGGCGCGCAGCTCCAGCTCGTAGAGGTCGCGGTTCTCGGCCTCGGCGGCACGGCGCGCCGCGACGGTCCGGAAGTAGCGATACGCCGGCCAGGGATCGGAGAGCGAGGCCGCGGCGGCCGCGGCGGGATCGACGTCGTCGCGCGGGGACTCCACGAACGAGTCGAAGCCCATGTCGCGCGGCGTGAGCGCAGCGTTCGAGCGCAGCGCGCTCAGATGCAGCGCGAAGCCGCGCGCCGCCGCGGCATCCCGCCACGCTTGCGACACCCCGCGCGCATTCGCGAGCGTGGCGAGGTCCCGCACGACGACCAGCCGCGCGCCGTCCACGCGCACGTAGCGCGGATCGGCGAGCGCGGCGGAGATCGTCTCGAAGAGCGCTCTCGCGTCTTCCGGCCCGAGCGTGACGCCGTCCTCGACGTCGATCATCAGGCAGAACCCGAACGCGGGCCGGCCGCTCGCGACGAGGTCGCGCAGGGGAGCGTCCCACACGGGTCCGCCGGAACCCCACCGGTAGCGGTAGCAGAACGCGTCGATCCCGTACTCGCGCGCGAGCGCGGCTTGGCGCTCACGCACCTCGGCGACCCGCGGGTCGCAGAACCCGAGCTCCGTCGGAAGCGGCGGTGCCGGCTCCGCCGTGATGAGCCGCGCCCACGTGCTCGCGAGGGTATCCACTTCCCCGGCGTCGGGAGCGTAGCAGCACGGATCGTACAGCGCGACGACGGCGACGTCCGGCTGCGGTCGCGCTGCCGCTGCCGCCGGCGCGTCCGGACGTCGCGCGAGCGCGAGGTCCTGCGCGAAGCGCGTACCGGCATCGCCCGGCATGGCGATCACCTCGAGGCCCGCTGCCGCGAGCTCCCGCCGGACGACGTCCGCCGTCGCGAACGCGATGCCGTACGACGACTCGTCACCGTACGCGTCCGGGATCGCTGCGAAGCCGAATCCGTCGTCGCGCACGGCGCGCTCGACGGCAGCGCACTCTTCCGGGGGATACGTTCCGTAGTGCGCCATCGCTCCGGTGAGCCACGGCTCGATGCGCTGCTCGGAGAGGTACGTGAACGCGACGACGCCGCCCGGCCGCAGCATGGCGTGCCACGCGCGCAGCGTCCGCCGCCAGTGGTCGAGCGTCGTGTGCGTCAGCAGCGATATGCACGTGATCGCGTCGAGATCGGCGGGGAGCCGATCCTGGTCGGGACGCCAGCCGGTGACCACCGGCAGCGCGCCGAGTTCGTCCGCGCAGAAGCGCACCGCGTCCGGATCGATATCGCAGGCGTAGACCGCCGCGCCGGGCAGCGCCGCACGCAGAGCCCGCGTCGTGCGGCCGTAGTGCGAGGCGTAATCGGCGACGGCTCGACTCCCGGCAAGACCGGCATGACCGTGCTCTCTGAGCAGCGCGTCGATCTCCGCGAGCTGCAGCGGCGCGGAGCCGAAGTACCACTCCTCGGCCCCGACGACGGCGAAGATCGCATCGTTCGGCGAGACGGTGCGGTTCATTCGCTCCAGCACCGCGGCGGGATCGAACGAGGAACGCGCCGGCGGGACGTGGCGCCGGTCCTCGGGCCACGGAACGCCGGCGAAGCGGAACAGGGAGACGAGCTCCGGGGCGGCATCGCTCAGCCGCTCCCCGCGCGACACGTCGAGATCGTTGGTGAATTCGGCGAACTCGCGGAACAGCACCGGATCGAAGGCGTCGCCCGGCTCCTCGAGCAGGTCGCAGTACATCTGCACGATCGCGCGGTTCCCCGGCTTGCACTCGGCGTCGAGGTACGCGCGCAGGCGTCGCGCCGCGATGCGGCGCACCGGCGGCGGGAGGTTCGTCGGAGCCAGGCGCGGGGGCTCGGTCAGGACGTTGAAGCCGAGCGGGACATCGAGCGCGTCGGTGAAGCGCAGCAGCGCCGGCATGTCGAGGACGTTCGCGTTCTGCAGCGTCGGCGCGATCACGACGTCGACGTTCGGGATCGTGCGCAGCCACGCGAGGTTCTCGACGAGCTGCGGCCAGCGGCAGCCGTGACGAAGGTACTCGTTGAGCACGCCGTAGCCGTCGATGCTGACCGACACGTTGAATCGGCGAAAGAGCGGCGCGAACTCCTCGACCTGCGCCGCGCGCTGTTGGCCGTTCGTCACCAAACCGACGTTGGTGCGCCCGGCGACGCCGCGCGCGACGAGAGCCTCCAGGAGGCGCCACGTCTCCTTGATCAGGAACGGCTCACCGCCGAGCAGCGAAAGCGTCAGCATCTCGTGGCCGGTCGATGCGATCATGTCCGCGATCGCGTCGACGTTCTCGAACCACGAACCGCCCTTCACCTGGGCGGACGTTTCGCCGGTCCACGCGCGCTGCACCTGATCCGTGCCGATGCGCGAGCTCGAGCGCGCGTTGCAGCTGCGGCACTTGAAATTGCAGAGGTTGCCGAGCTCGAGCAGGAACCAGTCCGGCTTGCGGCCGAGGCGGTATCCGGTTTCGGCGCCTTCCCGGGTGACGTCGTCGAGCGCGAGGTCGCCGCCCATCATGCGATAGATGGGATTGATGTACAGGCGACGGCTCACGCCGCCCTCGGCTTCGCGCTTCCAGCACGTGCCGCACGCCGCCGGCTGCTCGCCGCGGGCCATCTCCGTTCGCACCCGCACGAGCTCCTCGGCGTTCCACACGTCGTCGAGGGAATCGCGCGAAAGGTCGGCGATGCGGCCGTTGACGGTGAGTTCGGAGAAGACGTCACAGCAGAAGTGGGCGGAACCGTCCCGTCTGACGATCAGGTTCGTCCACGGGATGACGCATGCCGTTTTCGAGATGATCCATCCCCCTAGGAGAAGCGAGAGGCCGGACGCACTCTTCGCCACCGGGACCGCCGTTCATCGTCGCCGCAGGGCGCCGCTCGCCGCTACCCTGGACGTCGGTCAAGTTCGCCTCTGTCGGCTCTCTGTGTCTTGCCTCGTTCGATCGAAACTCCGAAGGTGAACTAGGCGGACAGGGCCGATCGGAGGCGAGCGCCACAGGCGAGTCGCCTCTCGTCGATCATGCTACGGCAGGGTAGCTGCGACAACCGGATGCAGGCCCGTTCCGTGCAGTCGTGCTCGCCGCACACGAGGTGACAATGTGGAACACCAAGTGCAGTGGCAAGAGCAGGCAACGTTCGCTTATCCACGGCCTTGCCCGCCTCCAGGCACCGGATCGTGCAAGGCAAGACGCCAGTCAGTTCGGCAAGTTCGTAGATGCTGTACCCGCACGCGATGCGAAGACGAAAGACCCGATCGGAAAGCGGCTCAACCGGCGGCCGAACGTGCCTGGCACGCATGCCTTGCCGCTGGCTAGTGAACTGCCCCTCTGCGGTCGAATCTTAGAGGTTTCCTAAGCGTCGCGACGCTCGAGATCAGCCGCACGCCACTTGCCTTTGTGGTCACGGTAAATTTTCATGTTCCAGCCTTGCCGGAAATAGATGGATCCGTCTTCCAACGTTGCTGATGGGTATCGGCGCAGAATCGCCGATACGGTGTCCTGGCCGCGATTCAATTTGATCACGAGCATTGCGGCATTCGTCAAAGCGTGGTGCTCCCCGAGGACGTATTTGGGCAGCATACCTTTCACGCCATGACACCATACGGACAAGAGGCTGGGCGAAAAGATGTCGAGGGACTTCGCCTCCTCTCGCCGTCAGCGGGGGTCTCCCCTGGGCAGCGCCGGAACGCGCTTCTCTCAGTGCCGTCCTCGCGGGCCGTGTTCTTTTTCCCGTACGTTCCTGGCAATCAGGTCTGCGACGTAGTTGCTCTTGTTGCGGCAAAGGGTGCCGTCGATGTTGTGGTGTTGCCTCCATGCATCATCAAGCGCGCGCGCGACCTCCGGCGGCAACGTGAACGTCACGCGCAGGAAATGCACATTCTGGGCATTCTTTGGTCCAGAAATCCTAGCCCGTGATGCCATCGTTCCGCATCCCTTCCTTCGGCACGACGAGTTGGTAGCAGATCAACTTAATGTCGCCGGCTCGGACGTCGGGAACTTCCTCGGGTGCTTGCGGCTTCAAGCCGCGTTTCTGCACATACTCCGCGAGATCGGCCACTCGCTGCGTCTCCGAGTGGTCGGGATTGCGCAGGATGCGCCGCAAATCGCGTTCGACATCCGTTGGCCATCGCGAAGCCAACGCTTCTGCGGCATCGGCAGCCTGTTCGTTGTTTGCCCGAAGGAGCAGGTCAATGGCTTCCCGCTGCACCTTTGGAAGCGGGCCTTGGCGGTTCGCAGGGTCGCGCTGCTCCTGCAATTGCGCGTGGAGGCTATGCTTCACGCGCTCCCATGCGTCATAGACGACCGCGCGCAGATCCTCCGGAT
The DNA here is from genome assembly GCA_019233415.1 of Vulcanimicrobiota bacterium. Lineage (GTDB taxonomy): Bacteria > Vulcanimicrobiota > Vulcanimicrobiia > Vulcanimicrobiales > Vulcanimicrobiaceae > Vulcanimicrobium. The sequence continues at coordinate 2,326 of JAFAMK010000330.1, read as the reverse complement.
AGACCCGCTGCCCTGCAGGGTGACAACGCGCGCGTTTGAGTGCTTCGAGAAGGTCCGGGCTGATTGTTCCGGCGTGATCCGCAAGGTTGACCAAGCGAAAGAAGTGGCGTCGTCCCGCACGTACGAGGAACACGACTGCCGGCCCTTGGCCTTGATCATGACCCGAGCCGATGCCCCACGGCAATTTCTCCAGATCTCCGCCAGCGTCGCTCAATAGCGCCGAGCGCAGTTCTTCCCGGAATTGCTCGCCGGAGTAGGCATCGTCGCGGTCCAACTCCGCGAGCACGTCGCCGTCACCGTCCGCAAGTCGCCGGATCTGCTCAGACCTCTCCTCCACGACGGCTTCGGAGTCCGCGAAGTTCTGCTCCCGCGTCGCTATCCCGGGAACAATGACGCCCTCGACGCCTATGCCGGCGTTTGCCTGCGCGATCTTGCGCTGAAGTCGCTCCTCGAGTTTTAGCAAAGCGTCGAGCTGCACGTCCGGCATGAAGCAGTGAACAAAAACTTCAACGTGCGGCGAGCCGATGCGGTCTATGCGGCCGTCCCGCTGTACGATACGCATCGGATTCCACGGAAGATCGAAGTTGACGATACGGCCGCACTGCTGAAGGTTCTGGCCCTCCGACAATACATCGGTCGTCACCAAGAGGTCGTACTTGTCCTCGGCGCCCTCGCCCGGACGCATGGACTTCGGCGCAAAGCCAGCGGCGTACTCGGCCCGCGTCTCAACGTCCGTCTTCTGGTTGCCGAGCACGTACTCGCTGCGTTCTACGACGCGCTCGATCACGGGATCGCCGAGGGCTTTTTGCGCGAGGTAGGCGCGGATGTACTCGACGGTGTCGACGTACGAAGTGAAAACGAGGGTCTTGCGTTTGTCGGGATCAGGGTTTTCTGCTTCGGACCGGATAATCTCCAAGAGATTTTGCAGTTTCGGATCATCCTGCATGTTGAGCGCTGCGACCTTTCGCTCAAGTTCACGCAGCACGAGGATGTCGGCCCGAAGGTCCCGACACAGTTTTTTGACGTCGAATCCATCGCTCTCCGCAATGTCTCCGTCATCCATAAGGGAGTCGACGGTGTCCTCATCGAGCAGCCGGGACGCCTCGATGGCGCGCAGAGGAACCAGCCCCTGTTCTTCGATGAGTCGTAAGGCGGCGTCATGTGAGGCGATCATTGCCTCGACGGTCTTGTGAAACGCGAACGCCGATGACTCGAACCGCTTCAGCATCTGCGATTGGAGAAGCCCAGCAAGTGCCTCCTGCCGAAATCGCGCCTCCGTTGGTTCAATCGCATACGCCTGCGGTCGGTAGCGCGCCATTTTGAGATCTTCGATTGCCTTCGCCACGTCTTCGAAGAGCCCGGGCACGACTGCATCGAGGTCGTAGTGCTCCGCTGTCGTCCTCACCTGCGGGAACGAAATCACCTTGCCGTCGATGGTCGCCCCTTGAAAGTGTTCCTTGATGAACCGGCGGGTCCGGCGTACGGAGATCGCATCGAGCACGTCGAACAGGTGTGAGGGGTCGATGTCGTCCGGATCGATGCGGGTCGCGACCTTGATACGCTCCCGCAGATTCGGTACTCCGATACCTTCAAAGCGGTTATCCGTCTTCGCAAACAGCATGATCTCATGATAGAGGTCCCAGAGGCTGTTGTTCACCGGAGTTGCCGTCAATAGCAATAGATCGGCCTTCGGCGATTGCGCGAGGAGTGACTTCATCGCGCCGTAGGCCAACGTATCTTGGCTCCGAAGGGCATGTGCTTCGTCGGCGACGACGAGGCGGAACTGCTCCGGCGGAAGACCTAGGTGATCGGTTTCACCGTCCTCGACGAGACGCTTGTCTCGCCCGAGTTGCGCGTAACTGAGCACTTTACCCGGAAGGTTGTGATGCTGCAGAAAGCGCTCCCACATCTCGCGGAGCGCCGCCGGACAGACGATCAAAACGCGAAGCCCACGCTCGACCGTGTACGTGCGAATGATGTCGCCGGCGATGATTGTCTTACCGAGACCAACGCCGTCTGCAAGGATGGCGCCGTGCCACTTCTCGAGGATGCGGAGCGCGCGCTGGCTGCCGATGCGCTGGAAGTCAGCGAGTTGAAGCGTGCCGAAGATTGCGCGGGCGTCCTCGTCGGCGACCAACTCCGGGCTGTATTGTGCGTACAGCATACGGAGATAGATTGTGTGTGGATCGTACTCCTCGAGCCGTGCGTCGAAGATGCCAGCGAGATCGTATGGCTCGGCGTTCTCCCACAGTTCCTGATACCATTCGTGGATCCGTTCAACTTTGTCCGGATCGTACTGGCCGAGATCCAACTCGAGGCTCCGATT